>JAVBXV010000066.1 GCA_030824405.1 Anaerolineales bacterium
GCTCTGACGCATCATCACCCAAAGCATTATGTATACAAAACCGATCAACAGCAGGACAAAAAAAATCGTGAGCGGAATTTCACCCGCTTTATAGATCAACCAAAACAAGACAGCCGATAACCAGGATTGATACACAACAGGTGCGCCCGCCTGTATCGAGCTAAAAGTATCCACGGTCGGGACGGCGCCAGTCTGTAAAATATCCTTCCCTAAACGTAGATACCACCAGTAATCATGCGGCTGGATGGGCAGCATGGCCGCGATCATCAATAATGGGAAAAGCCCAATGCCCAGCCAGAGAAAATCATAAGAGCGGAGATTGCGACCTTGCATGACTCAATCCTCCAGCAGGACTTTCAAATAGGAATCGACCATTTGATCGAGACCGAAATTATCTTCAGCACGCTTCCGCGCGGACCCGCGAAACTGGTCCTGTTTCTCAAGCACTTCCCCAGCCGATGCAGCCAGCGCGGAAATGTTCGGCGTTTCCAACTTCCACGGGTTGGTGCCGTAGGAAACTACACACCCCGCCTCTTCTGTTACCAATTCCTTGAGCGAGCCGCTGTCAAAGCCAATGACAGGTAAGCCGCAGGCCAGCGCCTCGATGACAGAATTCGGGCAGGGCGGGTTGACCTCGGCACAATACATCATGTGCGACGATCTCGCGAGCTGTGGAATTTGTTCACGCGCCACGGTGCCCAAAAATTTGACAGGTACTTTGCTTTGCAAACTGCGCTGGGTGGCTTCGTCCACTTTGCCAGCGACGATGACTTCGATGGGATATTTTTCGGCAAGTTTCTCAGCCACAGCAACCCCGTGAAACAAGCCCGCGTTTAATCCGCCTGCAAGACTGCCTTCGAGTAATAACATGCGGTACATGTCTGCGGGGCGTTCATTTGTGCCTTCTGGAGAATAGACATTCAGATCCACGCCATTGATAATGACGGAGGCGGGCGCTTTGGCAACCCCGTACCAATCCTCCCACCATTTGCGAATGAATTGACTCTGGTAAATGACACGATCTGCAAAACGGGCGCGGATCAGCGAAAGCATAAAGTTGCCATACTCCGCGCGGACGTGATAGCGCGGGCCTGTCCAACGCACGCGCTGCACCCAGTTGACGCCGTCCAATCTTTGGACGATGCGAATGCCGCGCTGGCGTGCCCTGTTCAGGCTGGGCAGGAAGCGTGTGCCTGCGATGACAAGAACTGCGTCCGCGTTTGCAGAAAGATCGTAGGTTACGTCGATGCCGCGTTTTTTTAATCCCTGTTCAAATTTCAAGCGGAAGGAGGCCATGCCGCCTGTCCCTTGCACGAAGGGCGTGATGCAAATTCGTTTCATAAATTTATTATATCGTAGGGATGCGGCGCTCCTGCGGGGGCGCACAATTATGGTATCCTTGCCTTAACATTTTTTTGGGAGCATTCGTTCATGTATGTAGCTATTGAAGGGGTCATTGGTGTTGGCAAGACCACGCTTGCACGTCTTCTGCAATCCACATTCGATGCAGAGGTATTGTTGGAAGTGTTTGAAGAAAACCCGTTTCTTTCCGATTTTTACGCAGACCGCGCACGCTACGCTTTTCAGACCCAGATCTTTTTCCTGCTCAGCCGCTATCATCAACAGAACAACAACGTGCCCAAGATCCTCAGCGCGGGCAAAAATCTTTTGTCTGATTACACCTTCGCGAAGGACGCGCTCTTTGCGGGCATCAACCTCAAAGGGGATGAGCTGGCCATGTACGACAAGGTGCATGAGGCGCTCGGCGAGAAAATTCCCAAGCCAGACCTGCTGGTGTATTTGCAAGCCAGCACAGACACACTGATGAACCGCATTGCCTTCCGTGACAGGCCGTACGAAAGAAAAATGGAACGCAGTTATATTGATGAGCTCAATCAGGCATATGAAGAATTCTTCTCCAAGCCATTTGACCATACCCCGGTCTTGAAAATTGACTCGAACGACTTGAACATCATCCAAAACACCGAGCATATCAAACTGGTTGAGAATCGCATCCGCGAGACGTTGGGACTGCCTCCGTTTCAACAGAGTTTCCCCATGCCTGTGGAGAAATAAGGAAAGCCCATGCGCGTTACTAAAGAATCCCTCATTCGCATTGCCAAAGAGACCACGCAGGAACGGGTGTATAACGACCCCGAGATCATCGCCGCCTATCTGACGGGTTCGCTGTTGAACGCGGAGCCCATGCTCGGCGGCACAGCCGATATTGACATTGTGTTTGTCTACAAGAACCTGCCAGCCAAAACTCGTGAGTTCGTCAAATTGACGCCTGATTTTCACCTGGATATCAGCCGCCGCACAAAGGATGAATTCAAATCGCCGCGAGAACTGCGCGCCGATCCCTGGCTCGGCTATGAAATGTACGCGCCTGTGCTGTTGTATGAACGCGAAAAATTCTTCGATTTCGTACAAGCCAGCCTGCGGGCAGGCTTTGACTTTGAACAGCCGCCGCTCATGCTTCAACGCTGCCGCAAACTCCTCTCTCATGGCCGCGGCATCTGGATGGATATCTCTGAGTTGGATCACCCTGCGGGGCCAAAAGAAATAAAAAAATATATGAAAGCCCTGTTCCACGCGGTCAATGCTGTGGCAGAGATCAGCGGCCCGCCCATTCAGGAACGCAGGCTGTTGCTTGAATTCCCTGCGCGAGCCGAAGCCGTGCAAAGAACTGGCATGGTGGCGGGCGCATATGGTCTGCTTGGCGCAAACAATGTGGACGCAGAAAAAATAAAAGGCTGGGTTTCAGATTGGAAATCAGCTTTCGGCCTTGCAACCGCACATTCCAATGTGGATATGCGTATTCACCCCGCACGATTGAACTATTACGAGAAAGCCATCAAGGCCATGCTCGAAGGTGACACACCAGTAGCGGCACTTTGGCCGCTCGTACACACATGGACCATGTGTGCCGAAGTTCTTGAGAACGATCATTACCAATTCTGGGAAAGCGCCATGAAAGAGTTGGGGCTGTTGGGCGCAGGCTTTGAAGAACGTGTGCAGGGGTTGGATCATTTCATTGATGAGATCGAAATTCTGCTGGAACAGATTGCCTCTGAAAATGGGGTCACAGAGTAGTTTTTCGTATAAGCGTACCTGGTAAAGAAGAAGGCGGTAAGAATTCTCCGATATAGGCCATATATGGGGGGCATTGTCTAGTCAACATATTGAGGGCAAACGACCTGCCCTGTGGATAACTAGGGTAAAACTGTGGATAAACACTTCCATCTGTGGACAATAGGCACATTTGTTCGGATAATCATCGGAAAGCTCAAAAAACGCGACCCCCATATATGGGGGTCGCGTTTTGAATAAACCGATATGTGGAAAGCAGGGTTTGAGCGCCTGTTTTGGGGAAAATTTGTGGAGAGTTTGTCCGGGATCTTTCCACAGCGTGGCGAATGCATGAACACAGAGCCAGACAGTAGGTTTGGGGTGAAGCGCATTGAGTCCCCCTGCATATGGTGGTTAATTATTTTTGTACACATATCCACAGGCCCTACTAATATTACTATTCCATAACTATCCTTTAACTATACTTGAATTGATTAAGTGAATCCTGTACAATCCATTTAAGTACATCACACCCCATCTTAGCCAACCTTGGGAGGTTGCCATGGATATGATCAAAGTTTCAGCCAACTCCCGTACTTCTGCAGTTGCTGGTGCAATTGCAGGTGTTATTAGAGAACACAAACGGGCAGAAGTTCAAGCCATTGGAGCAGGCGCAGTGAACCAGGCCGTTAAGGCTTTGGTACTTGCGACCAGTTATTTGAAAAATGACGGCATCAACGTGGTCTGCGTGCCTGAATTTGTGGATGTTGAGATCATGGATGCGAACAACGAAAACCCCGCTGTTCGTACCGCCATTCGGCTTGTGATCGAACCTAGATAGAACTTCAAAAGACGGTCTGCCTTCGCGCGGGCCGTCTTTAATTTGTTAGACATGTGAACATAGGGTGGCGTATAATTCACGCAGGATTTCACCGCTGGGATGATGGATGAAAACCGCGCTTCACACTGCGCGTTGAGTTGATTCTCTTCCCAGGCAATATCCCATTTGACAATTTCTCATGCAACGTAGACACCTTGTCCCACGCCTGGTATTGATGCTGTCCATGCTCTCTGGAGTTGTGGGAAGCGTCTTTACGCCCGCATGGGTGACAGAGGATGTTAAAGCGGCGCCCTTACAACAGGCGGCTACGAATATTGTTATCAGTGAGTTTAGAACGGTAGGGCCATTAGGCGGGAATGATGAGTTTATTGAACTATATAATCCAACTTCATCTTCAATTGATATAAGCGGATGGCAAGTTTGGGGCTCTAATAGTAGTTCTTCTACAAGTAATAGAAAAACTATTCCGTCTAGCGCTACTTCCAATATTCCTCCTGGTGGACATTATTTAATAACCCATACTGGTAGTACTTATGTTGCCAGTGCAGATACAACTTATGTATCTGGTATCACCAATGATGGCGGCATAGCGATTTTTGCTTCTACAGATTTGATTAATCCTGTTGATCAAGTAGGTATGAGTGCAGGGGCAGCTTATAAAGAAGGCACTGTCTTAACACCTTTGAGTGTATCTACAAACCAAAGTTATGAACGAGACGCGGGTGGATTATTAGATAGTTGTGACGATACTGGTAATAACTTAGCTGATTTTCAATTAATAAATCCCAGTAATCCTCAAAGCTCTACCTCTCCCCGCAGGTTATGTGGGGTTGCTTCTGATTTAATCATAACTATGGATTCAAACGGCTCAACCAGCATAACACCAACTGTAGGCACCACCATTACTTTCACAATCAACATCACCAATAGTGGACCAAATGATGCAACCAATGTCACTGTAAAAGATGACCTTCCTACAGGATTGACCTATGTATCTGATACTGGAACTGGGGCGTTTAACAGCGGCACAGGTATTTGGACAATTGCTTCCCTGCCAAGCGGTTCTTCTGCAACATTAGAGATCACAGCTACTGTGGCTTCTGGGGGAACAAAAATAAATCAGGCTGAAGTTTGGAGTGCAGATCAAATTGACTCAGATTCGATTGCAGGAAACAACTCCACAACCGAAGATGATAACGCCAGTGTCACGATAACTCCTCCCACCTTCGGGTCTGCAGATTTGAGCCTGACAAAAACTGTAAACAATTCATCCCCAGTCGTTGGGGATAATATTGTATTTACCCTCACGGTTAATAACGCGGCAGGTCCTGACAACGCAGAAGGCATTCAAGTGAAAGACTTAATACCTGATTTATTGTCTGCGGGCTTAGTCTATGTTTCAGATGATGGTTCAGGGGTATATAACAGCGTCACAGGAATTTGGAACGTGGGGACATTGGCAGTTGGTGCCAGTGAGATATTGAAGATCACTGCCAAAGTCACAACCATCGACCCGAAGATAAACACTGCCACAATAACGCAGTCCTATCAGGCAGATACTAACTCTTCCAATAATTCAGCCAGTGTTACTGTCACACCTTCAGGTGGAGTGGCAGACCTAAGCTTAACAATGGATATGAATAAAGCAGTCCCAGGCGTTGCGGGAACCGTGGTGTTCACTATCACGGTCACCAATACAGACCCTCTTTATGATGCCACAAATGTGGAAGTAAAAGACCTCTTGCCTACTGGGTTAACATATGTATCAGACTCGGGCAGTGGAACCTATAATAAAACAACGGGCATTTGGTCTGTTGGTACTCTTGCAAAAAACAGCAGCAAGGTCTTGAACATCACAGCAAAAGTGGATTCCAGCGGAACCAGAACAAACCTGGCAGAGATATGGGATGCAGATCAGACCGATCCTGACTCGACCGCAGGCAACAGCTCCACAACCGAAGATGATGATGATAGTGAAGATGTGCAGGTGGCAGACCTGAGCCTCACCAAGACCATGAGCAACGTCAACCCGAGTGTGGGGCAGTCAGTTGTATTTGAGATCACAGTCAGCAATTCCAGTGCCTATGATGATGCGACCAATGTACAGGTCAAAGATTTGCTGCCTTCCAGTTTTACTTATGTATCAGATAACAGTCTAAGCATAGGAACATCATATAATCCCTCCCCAGCCTCAGGCATCTGGAATGTCGGTACTCTGGCCAGCGGCACAAGCAAAACCTTAACGATCACCACCACGGTGAACTCGAGCACGCTCATCATCAATCAGGCTGAGGTCTCTCAGTCCGATCAAATTGACCTGGACTCTGTCCCCAACAATGACTCAAGAGTGGAAGATGATGATGCCAGTGCGCCATCTGCTGATCTGTCCCTGACACATTCCGTGAACAATGAGAACCCGGACATTAATGACAATGTGGTTTTCACGATCACAGTGACAAATAATGGAATTGGCGGAACCACCAATGTACAGGTGAAAGACCTGCTGCCCTCCGGGCTAACCTACGTGTCAGACACTGGAAGTGGAGCATATAACAAAACAACAGGGATATGGACCGTGGGTACCCTTTCCAACGGCACCAGCGAGGTGTTAAGCATCACTGCCAAAGTAACCACCAGCGGCATCAAAACCAATTCAGCCGAGGTATGGAAGTCGGACGAATCAGACCCTGACTCGGTCCCTGGGAACGGGTCCACAACAGAGGATGATGACGCCAGCGCTACTGTCACCTCCTATCGCTCCATTATCATCAATGAGGTCGCCTGGGCTGGGACGGGGTCGTCTGCCAGCCTTTTGAGCGATCAATGGATCGAACTTTACAACCCAGGCACCACCTCCATTAATATTACAGGCTGGACCTTGAAATCCACTTCTGGTTCCATCAATATCACTTTGTCTGGAACGATTAAGGCGGGCGAATACTTTTTGCTTGAACGTGATGATAATTCCACGGTTTCAGATATCACCGCAGACCAGATCTACACAGGCGCACTCTCTGTGAGCGGAGAAGTCCTCACCCTGCGGGATGGACTGACAAATTTCATCGATACTGCCAATGGCAATGGCGGTAGTTGGCCGAAAGGAAACTCATCCACGTATGGAACGATGGAAAGGCTTGGAACGTCTGCTGAAAGTGATTCAACGTGGGCAACGAACACAGGCGTTAAGAAAAATGGTAAGAACGCAAATAGTGAGGCCATTCTGGGTACCCCGAGGGGTGTAAATTCCACGGGTGCTACTCCAACCGCTACACCCGTTCCGATCAACCCAACTTCATCAACATTGGTTGGACGCCCCATTATTAACGAATATCTCGCGCGCCCCGGCTATGACTGGAATCAAGATGGCGTTGTGGATGTCTTTGATGAATTCATTGAGATCAAGAACATCGGCCCCGTGGATATCAACCTGAACGGCTGGAAATTGGACGATGAAGATGGCCTTGGCTCCGCTCCATTTACGATCTCTGATGTCACGCTCAAGCCTGGCGAACGAGCTGTATTTTACGGCCTTGAGACAAACATCCTCCTCAGCGATGGCGGGGACACTGTCCGCTTGATGAATGCGAGTAATAAAGTCTATGATGCGCACACATACGCCATCGCAAAAGTGGAAGATGAATCCTGGTGCCGCCTGCCCGATGGTAATGGCAGTTGGTTCGAGGATTGCACGCCCACTCCCAACTTAACCAACACCCGTGAGGGACAGGCTCCCACCATGCCCAGCGGAGATGATTTTGAATCTCCCGTCTGCAGCCTGCCAGATACATTACCAGAAGATTTTCTACTGGCTGAGTGTAGAGGCTATGGAGCGAATATCTGGCGCTCCATGTACTGGGACGAGACTGGCTGGCAGGGGGATCAATTTGTCCCCTCCAATAGAAGCAAGCAGGCATCGTTTGTAGAATAAAATAGGTAGAATAAAATTTTTCATTAAAACAAAAAGTGAACGTCAGAGGCGTTCACTTTTTGTTTTGTATACTTTTTGAAATTAATCTTCCGCAGCTCTGGCCATTTCCTCGGGCTCAAAGACCACTTCTTCCTTGCCAGTTAATTTATCGTCCACTTTTTTGACGATCAATTTTAAGTGTCCCGAATGTGCCACATAATCCAGGTCATCTGCAGGGACGGCCAGTACCGGGCAGAGCGTGAAGTTCTCGATCCATGATTCATACAGATCGTTCAGGTTGGTCAAATATTCAGGGGTGATCTTGCGCTCGTAATCACGTCCACGCGAGTTGATGCGATTCATCAGCGTGGGTATAGATGCGCGCAAGTAGATCACCAGATCGGGCGGCGGCAGGAACTGCACCGCGGTTTCGTACAACTCGCGATAGGTCTTGTAATCGCGGTCCTGAATATTTCCCTGCTGATACAAATTATTCGCAAAGATCTCGGCATCTTCATAGACACTGCGGTCTTGAATGACCGAGTTGGGATGCTGCGCCAGATTGAAGTGCGAACGCAGGCGGTGCGTGAGAAAGAAGACCTGCGAATGAAATGCCCATGCAGACATATTCTGGTAAAAATCCGCCAGGTATGGGTTCTCGGTCACCGGCTCGTAGAACGGGTCCCAGCCCATTTGATCACATAACATTTTGACAAGCGTGGATTTTCCCACGCCAATATTGCCCGCAATAGCCACGAATTTTTTCATGCGTCCCTCACAAAGGCTGGATGGTTTTTTTTATGATCAGCCGTGCGTATGATACCAAATAATTTTCATTTCCCCCGTTCTGTTAATGTTAATAAATTATTCAACGCCCCAACGATTCCCTCTGTGAGATCTGCGTTAAAAAAACTCCCCTGCAAAATTAATTTTGCAGGGGAGACCTGTTTATTTCTGTACGAACTACTGGGGAATTTCGCCAGCCAGTTCCTTGTCGATCAACTGCTGGAAACTTGTCAGCGGCTGAGCGCCCACAATCGCCAATCCATTGACGAAGAAAGTCGGTGTGGATTGCACCCCGAGGTCGAGGGCAAAATTCATATCTTCCTGAATGAACGCATCGTGGCTGCCATCGGTGAGACAGGCGGTGAAGGTCTCCACGTCCAGGCCCAGATCGGTGGCGTATTGGATGTAGGTCGCTTCATCGAGAGTATCACTGCTGAACAGCTTGGCGTGATAATCCCAATAGGCATCCTGATCATTGGCGCACAGAGATGCAATTGCAGAAGGCATCGCGGCGGGGTGAATTTGTGTCAACGGCAGGTTGCGGTACACGAAACGGATCTGGCCCGGGTAGGCATCCAACAAGGCCTGATAGGTTTCATCATGGAAGCGGCGGCAGAACGGGCACTGGAAATCGCTAAACTCCACAATGGTGATCGGAGCATCATCCGGCCCAATGCTTGGATATCCTTCTGTGGGGACATCGTAACGGGTATACGGAGATTGAGTAGGTTGAGGCGCTTCAACAACCGCGCCCGAAGGCTGGTTTGCGGCTGGCGCTGCGGCAGGTGCCGCCACTGTGACAATGGTGTCACGTCCCCAGGCTACATAGCCAACGAGGATGCCGACTGCAAAGGCCAGCACGACCAACACAGAGTAAAAGTGACTTTTCTTGAAGGTTATGGAATCATCGTCGATGGTCTCGATGACTTCCTCTTCTTCGATAATAGGGGTGGATTTTTTAGTTTTTGTAGGCATGGGCAAAATTATAGCCTTTCTAGAGGATTTTGGTAGAGTACATAAGTAGGAAAGCCGTGCATCGTTTCATTCTTTTGGGCGTATATCTTTTCGGAGGATCAAATGACAACCGAAAAAAGATCACATACACCCTGGTTCCTGTGGCCGTTCGTTGCGTTGTGGAAATTGCTCGCAACCATTGTTGAGTTGACTGGCCGATTCGTGGCCATGCTGATCGGCATCGTATTTATCGTCATCGGCATCATCGTCAGTTTGACCATTGTCGGCGCCATCGTTGGGATTCCGCTGGCCATCATCGGCTTGCTGTTGTTTTTACGCGGCATCTTTTAGAAAAAATAAAAATACACCAAGCCAAATATTTACCAGAAGATTTCAATCCCGAAGGGATGTCATGGATTTTTTATCTGTGACAGCCCTTCGGTGCTTTTTAGTAGTTCAACTCTGCTCGGGTTGTGGATCCTGCTTTTTGCGTGGAGACAGGTAGCGGCTTGAGAAGGAAGCGATGGCTTTTTTAATCGGGGGAATGCGGAAGATCAAAAAGATGACGACGATCAATCCATATATCATCGGCTTTAATACTTCGCCTTGCAGGGAGAGCAGATCGCCTTTTTTGCTCCACACATAATGAAGCACCACCAGCGGCACAATTAAATAGACCAATTGATGCAGACGTTTCCAGTTTTTGCCGAGGCGTTTTTTCCAGATATCGAAGGAAGTGATGCCGAGGGGGATCATCAGAAGAAATGCGAATGCGCCAACGATCAGGCGCGGCTTCTCAAGAATATTCTCGTAGATGGAACTCCAGGCCAGCCCGTAATCGAGGTCCATGTAAATGATCACGTGGATGGTGGCATACAGCAGGGCATATAGCCCAAGTGCGCGGCGGCGTTTGAGCGGCTCGCTCCATTTGAAAATGGTGTGGATCGGTGTGCATAAAAGCGACAGCACGAGCAGGGTGATGGCGTGCCTGCCTGTGCGTTGTTCAAGATCTTGAATGGGGTTCGGGGAAATATTGCCTGTTAAAAGATCGAAGATCAATAAGACAATACCAGACCATGCATAAATAATGATTGCAATTTGTAACGGAGTGTAGGGAAATTTTTTCATAAATTTCTTTTCCGCAGATTCGGAGGCATTGCCTCCGAATCTGCGGAGCGGATTAATAATTCACTTGCAGGTTCATGTCTTCATAAAGAGAAGCGACCTGTTCGCCATAGCCGTTGAAGGCAATGGTGGGTCTGCGGTTGAGTTCGCCGATGCGACGCTCTGAGGCCTGTGACCAGCGCGGGTGATCAACATCAGGATTCACGTTTGCATAAAAACCATATTCATTGGGAGCAATGGTTTCCCACATGGTTTCAGGTTGTTCACTGGTGAGCTCGATTTTCACGATAGACTTGATCGATTTGAAACCATATTTCCACGGCACTACCAGGCGGATAGGCGCACCGTTTTGGGTTACGTTGGGTTCGCCGTATAAGCCAGTGGCAAGCAGGGTCAGGTCGTGCATGGCTTCATCAAGACGCAGTCCTTCCTGATAAGGCCAGGGATAGAATGGGCTTTTTTGCCCGGGCATTTCCTCGGGGCGGTAGACGGTTTCGAAGCGCACATATTTTGCATCGGAGGTGGGCTCCACTTCCTTGAGCAAACTTGCCAGCGTGAACCCTGTCCACGGGATGACCATGCTCCATGCTTCGACACAGCGCAAGCGGTAGATGCGTTCTTCCTGTGTGAATTTTTTGGTCAGGTCTTCGATGCCGAAGGTCTGCGGCTTGTTGACCAGACCGCTGACTTCGAGAGTCCATGGGCTGGTGTTGAAATCCTGTGCGAGGCCCGCCACGCCCTGTTTGTCTGTGGTGAATTCGTAATAGTTGTTGTAATTGGTGATGTCTTCGTACGTGTTGACGGCATCGCCCAATTCATCAGTTGCACCAGATACGGGAGCGGGCGCAGCGTTCTGTGCCGCTTCTTCGGCAGACGGGGCACATGCGGCCAGCAATGCCGCTCCGCCAACAACCGAGGCGGCCTTCATGAAATCACGGCGTGAAAGATATACATCTTTGGGCGTGATCTCATACGAACGAACGGGCACAGACTTAAACGGGTGGGTCATGGTTCTCTCCTCTATGATTGCAAATTAAATAATAAGACTTAAGCGGTATTTGATTACCTCTCTGATGTGACCATTCTATGGAAACTTTCTTACGAAAAGCTTATATATGCCTGAGAGTTTATTAATAATGAGAGCGGCTATTGAACATGGATCATTCCCTCTTTATAGTTCGCGTGGATATTAATCCAGTTTTCGAATGGCGGGGTGTAATAATGGCAGCGCGCAGAATACGGTGGAGAGCACCCCTGCGCCAATGAACACAGTGGTCACGCCGATGCTGTCTATGAGCCAGCCAGTGAGCGCAAACCCAAGCGGCAATAGAACGAACGAGCCAAGCATGTCCACACTGGAAACACGTCCCATTTTTTCGGGCGGGACAAGTTCCTGAAGCAGGTTCATCCAGATCAGCCCGACAATTTCCAAGGCGGCGCCGTTAAATAATGCAGCAATCACCAACACGGCAAATGGAACTTTGAATCCGAAGAGTCCCAGCCCGACGCCAGCGATGATACTGGCAATATAAAAAGTAAGTCCACGATGGCGGTATTTGGAGAAGGTTCCCATCACTAGGCTTGCAATGGCGAATCCAATTGGAAAAATGGAATAGATCAAGCCAAGCATTTTTTCATCACCGCCCAGTTGTTCCTTGATGAGAAAAGGCATGCCCACACTATACGGCCCAGACAGGGTAATGTTCGTGAATGCAAAAACGAGGATGCTTACCCAAAGAATGGGCGAGGCAAAGATGGTCTGAAACCCTTCGCGCAGGTCTGCGAAAAAATGCTTGAGTGTGAGATCTGTTTCTTGATGGCGAACAGGCGCGGGCAGGGTCAGAAGCGGAATTACCGTCAACGCGCCGATGAAGAAGGAGATGGCGTTCAATCCAAATGCAACGCCGGTGCCGCCCAACCCTGCTGCGAGACCGCCGATGGCGGGGCCAGCCACACGCCCGAATTGCATGCTCAAACTGTTGATCGAGTTTGCGCTGGGCAGGTCTTCTTCGGGAATGATCTGTTGAATGATGGCGTTGTAGGCGGGCAGAAAAAACGCATCTGCAAAACCGAAGCAGATCGCGATGATGTAAATTCCCCATAGTTCAAGCCGATCTGTGAATGCGAGCCATGAACCGATTGCCATGATCAGGCAGCGCGCCGCATCTGAACTGAAAAGTAAAATGCCGCGCGGCAATCTATCCACGGCCACGCCGCCGATCAGCGCGAAGATAACGGTGGGCAGCATGCTGAAAAAAAGAACCGTGCCCATTTTTGTGGCGGAGCCTGTTTTTTCAAGCACCCACCAGGCCATGGCGATCTGAAAAAGAAAATCGCCAACGCGTGAAAGGGTTTGCCCAACCAGAAGCACGGCGAATTGGCGGTGTTTTAATGCGCGGAAGGATGAATTCATGGTTAACCTATAAAATAAAATTCACCGTCTTTTCCTTCCGCATGATTATCAAGAGTGAAAGACGGTGAGTGATAATTTTTTTACAATTCATTCATTGAATGAATCAAGAGCGCTTTGCAGGCTGTCAAAATCTGGAATGTTTAGCAGGATGCCCGTCACTCCCAATATTTGATGGATCTGTTCGGGTGCATTGCATAATTTTATATGAGCCACTTTAAGTCGATCTTCTACGGGGGTAAATAATTTGTATGTTTTTTGAATGGCGCGCATGCCTGCGCTGGTCAGAAACTCCACTTCGGCGAGATCGAGCAGCAAAAATCTTTCGCCGTTGTTGTAGGCTTCCCGCGCTGTGGCGAGCAGGTGTTCTTCGATCTTTGAATCCAGCCAGCCGCGCAGATGAAACACAGTGATCGTGGACTGGTTCTTCAACGTTTCTTTTGTTACCGTTAAGATGGCATCCATACGCGCTCCATTTTTTTTATTATACAAGATTTAGATTGAGAAAACCGCGCCTCGTTCGTGGACCTGTACCTGCTCCCCGCAATAGACAGTTACCGCGCCTGCGCCATATACCCGCCAGACCCCATCCGCTTCGTGGATCATGGCTGTGCCTTCGTCTATGCCGAGCAGGGTTGTGCTGGGTAATGATCTTTTTAATGAATGTGTCCAGGTCTTTCCAAAATTATTATGATGCGGAAGTACGCAGGCATTGGAGATCAAGTTCAACCCGCGCAATACTTTCTTTTCAGACGGGTCGTAATAATGTTCGCATAAGACCATCGCGCCTGCGCTGGAGCCTGCGATGACCGCACCTTCTGCGTATGCATCCAGCGCGGCTTGCCAGCAGATGCTGTTGGCGAGCGTCTCTCCCAAATAGCGGGGAAACCCTCCCAGTAAATAGATCAGGCGTGCGGCGCGGATGGAAGCGGCGAGAGCGGCATCATTTGCGGAGGCTGAGTCGATCACATCCACAGCGAAGACATTTTTTGCGCCGAGGCTTTTGAACCAGCGAATGCCATTGCTGCCCGCACGTTTGTGATTATGATCGAGCGCCGCCGCGGTGGGAAGGATGCAGATGGGCGCATCTGTGCCGCCTGACAGTTCAATGGCCTGCAGATCAGATTCAGACATGCGGCCGCTAAATTCTGCGCCGCCTTGCAGTACAAGATTTTTCATGGGTATAATCCTTTTATGCAAGATAATTTGGAACCAACTTCTTCCGCGAACAGACCGATGCTGCGCTGGGTCTTGATTGTACTGATTATTTTGCTGCTTTGTGTTTGTGTTGTTTTCTCAAGCGGATATATTTACAAATTTGGGCAGGATATGGCTGTTGAATTTTCTGCTGTGGATACGTCCACACCGCAGGCTGAAACTTTTACACCCGTGCCTGCAACCATTACACCCACGTTCGTGCCGGTAGCCACCAACACATCCATCTTCTTTATCCCTTCTGTAACGCCGACAAGAATTCCGTGGGTGTCCTGCCCTGGGATCGTCGTCACTGCTCAAAAGACTGAGAAGGGAAATATGATCCACATTTTGCGCTGCTCAGATCAATTGGAATATGATCTGGGTCCGCTTTCACAGGGGACGTACGCGGTTTCGCCTGGGGATGAGTTTTTTGTCTACGCGAGTGTGGATGGAATGTTATACGCCGCGCGCATTGGCGACACCACTTTGACTGTGGTCATGAATATGAAACGCGACGGCAATTTGACCGCCTTCAATAAAAAAGTGAACCCCGTTTTTGAGTTGAGTTTCATCGGCGAACGCCCCTACGTGCTGGAAGTGTACGAATCTTATTACGGGCAAAACATGCCTGTGCGAATGCCAAACTGGCTTTCAAGTGAGTAAAAAAAACAACCCCGCGAAATTAATTTCGCGGGGTTGTTTTTTGCTGTAGTTAACTATTCGCCGATCTTTGTGACGACAAAGTCATCGAAGAGAACGCTTGTGCCAGTTTGAATATCATCGCTGGCTGCGAAGAGACCGATCACGCCAGTGGTATAGGTTGAATCGCTGACCGTGTCGATCACCTGTCCATTGGCATACAGGGTCATGGAACCGTTTTGACAATCCAGGCCGAGGTTCATTTCGATCGGGTTGGAAGAGATCACATCTGAAGTGCCTTCCTTAAGGAAGACATCATCCGCGGCAATGCTGGATTTGATAAATGCATAATAGCCATCGGGAGAAACACCCACATAATAAAAATTATTCGTGGTTCCCACTTCATTGCAGATGAAGCCAAACAAGGCTTCGGGGTCAGTACCCTGATTTGTTACTTTAACGTCCATGTGAATGTTTTCGTAATAGGTGGTGTCAGGCGCAGACCAGGTCACATAGTAAGGCTCGTAGACGATCATTTGCAAACCATCGTTTGCGTATTCCACAGATTTATAGCTGTCTGTGCCGGTGCCCCAACCACTGCTGCTTGAAGAAAAATCATCCTTGGGCAATGGGTTGAGCAGTGCATTGATATCCGGTGTGGCACAGGCCATTGCGGCCAGAGCCAGTACAACAGTGCTGATAAAAAATTTCCAACTATTAATTTTCATAAATATTCTCCTTGTTTATAATGACGCGTATTTTATAGTAGAAGAACTGTTCATGAAAGGGTACATTACTCCCATTTATTCTCCGCGTTCCACTTCCACACGCATGGCGGTTCCATCTGTGGCTATCGAGATCCATCCATTTCGGTCGGTTCGCAAAAATGAATAGCCATCCAATGCTTCGAGCACGCTCTGGGCGGGCAGCCCGTCTGGGTCACCTGCGGCAACGCTGAGTACTACCAACTGCGGGTTCACATTCTCGATAACATCAGGCGGGTTCGAAGGCGCGTATCCTGAATCTGCCAGCAGAAGAACATCCACATTGCCGATCACATTTCCATATTCAAGCGACTCCAAAGTCCCTTCGCCAATGCCGATGGGAAGCAGAGTGCGGAAATTTCCATATTGGATCAAGAGCACGCTTCCTCTTGGACCTGCGGCCTGTACCTCAATAAATGCGCCATCACCCAGCTCGAGCCTTTGTCCCACTTCTGCGCGGCTGACGGGGAGATTCTGTTCCGCAAAATATTTATCCAGCGTTTGCGCCGAGAAGGATGCTTGAATGTTTCCGCTCCATAAAATATTTTTAGGCGGGTATCTTTCGAGCACGCGCGGCAATGCAGACAGGTCCTCTTCATTTGTGGAGGCGATGATGAGCCAGTCCAGTTTGTGTGAGAAAAGCGGCAGTCTTCGTCCCAGCTCATCGGAAAGCTCGCTTGTGCTGGGGCCGCCGTTGATGAGCACACTTCTGCCTTCGGGGGTTTGGATCAAGACTGCGTTGGCTGAGCCCACATCCAAAAATGTGATGTGCAGCTGGCCATCTCCACTGTTGGCTGTGCCGCGCCAGACGAGGATCATGCAAATGAACATGAACGTGAGAGTTGCTGTCAACGCGATGGCGCGCATGCGAGTGCCCAAAGCGAGGACCATTTCTTTTAAACGGGACCAGCTAAAAGTTATGGAAAGAAGCGCCGCATAAAAGGCGATCACCCACCAGATGGAAGAGTCGCCAAGAAAGATCGTGCCGTGCGGCACCTGGTTAAATAATTCCACAAGACGAATGGTGTAGGCGGCGAAAGGCCACGCCGCCCATGCGAATAGTTGGCCGAGTGGAAAGATGACCAGGCTGGTGAAGACAGCCGCCCCGCTGGCGATCATCACTGCGGGTTGCACCGGCAGAATGAACGGGTTGGCGATGAAGGAGATCAGGGAGATGCGTTTGAAATGATAGGCCATGATGGGTATGGTGGTAAGTTGGGCGGCGAATGTGAGCACGACATTGTCGTTGATGATCTTTGCGAACGTGCTGAGATCGTGCTTTGAAAATTTTGCGATCAGGTTTCTGGTGAAGGCTGAAAAAGGTTCCGCGTATAAAATGAGGCCGAGTGTGGCGAAGAATGAAAGTTGAAAACCCACATCCCAGACGTAGAGCGGATTCCACAGACACATCAGCAGGGCAATTCCGAGCAAGGTATTAAGCGACCATTGTTTTCTGCCGACCATGCGTGCAAACAAGGCAACGATGCCCATTGCTGCGGCGCGCACCACGGCGGCTTCCGCTCCCACGAGGACAGTATAAAAGATAACGCCAATGATGGCTATCAATGCGCCGCGCCGTTCGCCAAGAATATTTTTAAATGTTGAAAAAAATACGTTTGCAATGATGGCAATGTTGAATCCGCTGATGGCGATGATGTGTGCGGTGCCTGTATTCTTGAAGGCGTTTTGCAGATCTTTGGTGAGGCCGGTATCCACGCCAAAGAGGATGCCCGCCAGCAGAGAGGCTTCGGGATCGTTGAAGAGACGGTAGGTGTTGGCAACAAGTTTTGCTTTGAGTTTATACACTGCTGAAAAATAAAAATTTCCCTCATTGCCGGTCAGCCGCGTCACTTCAGCCTTGGACATGTAGGAGTGGATGCCTTCACGCGCAAGATAATCACGATATGAAAACTCGTCATTTTCGGGAGGGGTCTTGAGCAAGCCGCGAACGCGGATGCGCTCTCCATATTCGTACAATTCGTTTTTTGCTACACGCAGTAATAATAAGCCCGAGGCTGGCAGATCCCCACTGCCGCTATCAACCGCTTCCACTTTGATCTTGAGGTTGGTGTATGTATCTCGATAATCGGGAGCTTCTGCCAGTGTGCCGGTGACCAATATGTCATACGTGCGGTCGTTGTAGAAGGCAACGTGGAAGGCGTCGATATTTGGTTGGGCGATCTGATATCTCCATGCACCTAGAAAGAAGGCTGGCAGGAGAACGAAATAGAGCACTGGAATAGTGAAGGATGTGACCCTGGGGGCAATGAAGATTTGAACAACGGCAAAAACGAGGATGGAAAGCGCTGTCAGCAGCAGCCATGCCCAGACGGGCAAAACCAGAAGGCTGGCAAGAATGACCCCGGTAATAAAGGATAAAGAGAGCCACAATAATGTCATGCGAAAATTATACGTCCTATTAATGAAACAACCACCCTGCAAGAGTGGTTGTTTTTTCTTTGGAATTTTTACTGATAAGGGCCGTCGCCTGGTGTGCCGTTGCGTACGCTGTTCCAGTTGGAGACCGAGTCTGGTTTGTGCGGGTCGATCCTTTCGGCAGCTTCACATTCGCTCAGGTAGAGCGGCAGGTTGTCCACGTGATTGTCGTCAATGTCTAATGGATGTGAACCGCCAATGGCTGGCGTGCCGTACGTGTCGATGACCAGATCGATCACTGTGGGGCCGCCGATATAAAGCGTGACGGTATCGTAGCCGTCTTCAGAGCTGATGATCCCGAAGAAATCATCGCCGAGGGTCTGGCTGGATTCGGCGGTCAGGATCACTGTCCCGGCTGGGAAGTTGTAGGGCATGCGCTCGTTTACGTCACTCTCTGTGTACAGCGGAGGGAGAATGACGGCGAAGCCGCGGGCTGGGATCACTGTCGAAGTGGTGACCAGAGACGAGTTAAGCTGCGAAGCGGATCTTGAGTTCCAGGCAACGAGATGGTCTGGCGTGCCGGCTTCGCCTTCGTCAAAGAGCCACCAGTAGCCCACGTCTATGGGTTGATCGCCGTAATTGTAGAGCTCCACGTATTGGTTGTATCTACGCGAGTTCAGGTCGCCGCATGGATTGCCCATCACTTCGCTGATGACCACGCTGTAAAAAGTTTGTTGTGTTGAAACGGGTGGAGCAGATTCGATGGCTTCAAGGATTCTGCAAATGACCGTGAGTGTGTCACTGGTGGTTTTTATGCCCGGTGTGATGGTGGCTGTGATCACATCCTCGCCGATCACACTTGGGGCTGTGTAGGTGGCGCTGAAGCCCTGCGCGTTTTCAACGATGCTGCCGCTTCTGGCCTGCCATGAAACACGCGCGTTCGGTGCGATATCTCCATTGAGGGTCAGACCGATCTGTCCGGTGGTGTTCACTTCGCAGGAAGTTGGCAGGATCGTCAGCGGCTGGCTGGGCGTTGGAGATGCGCAGGAAACCATTGCCATCGAGGTATAGATGGCAATGGTTGTGGTGATGAAAAATGGATGATGAACGTTTGACATGCTTTTTCTACTTAGGGTGATTTCACTTTTACTTCAAGTGAAAAGATGGAGGTTTGACTGCAAAAATTTTGACTCCCCACAAAAGTGAGGAAACTGCTTCCGCCTCGGTCACTAAATTTGATGTTGATCTGACATCCCGATTTTTCTCCCAGCGTTTCAAAGGCTGGTCCCACGTATTCCCACGAAATGCACGAGAGCAGCGCGTTGGGGTCGGGAGATTTTGCCGCTATGGACAGAGACTGGTTTGGCGAAACTTCCAACACGGTCAGCGGTTCGTAGCGTGTTTGTGAGCCAACCACTTCAAAATAAACGGCTTGCGGAGGCTGGCATCTGGGCGAATACAACCAGAATCCCACGGCAGAAATGGCTGTGCAAAAGAATAATAGCCAGAGCGGCAAACCTGCGATGTATCTCTTGATGTTATCCATGTTGGTGACTTTGAACACGGAAAGTTCAATGCCGCCGCGTGCCAGTACAAGCAAAACGCCGCTCACGAACAGACTAAAAAAAATGAGCGCCATCTGCGGATTGTAGCTGGCGCTCAACCATACTGCGAATTGACCGGGCGAGAAGCGCAGGGCAATGCTGGTACCGATGAGCGCCGCGACCAGAAAATAGATCGCCAGCCCGGAGATGAAGTCTACAGGTTTTCTGTCCATACAGAAATTATAGTTTTGAATGTAAAAACAGTACTTTCCAGCCCCTTTACAGTTTGGTCGTTTGCTGTAAGGCATGTTTTTTCCGTGACAATCGGATCTCTTTGAAGGCGTATAATCGAATTAATCATGACTGACTCAAAATTAATTCTTGTTACCGGGGCAACCGGCTACGTGGGCGGGAGACTCGTCCCTAAACTTCTTGAAAAAGGCTATCGTGTGCGCTGTCTCGTACGGGATGTGTCCCGTTTACAGGGACGTTCCTGGCTCGAACAGGTGGAAGTGGTTGAAGGCGATGCGCTTCTGACCGAGAACCTCACAGAAGCCATGAAAGGCGTTTCGGCTGCCTACTATCTCATCCACGGGAAGCAGGGCGGGAAAACAAACGCCGAACGTGATCTGCAGGTGGCGCGTAACTTTGCCCAGGCCGCCGAGGATGCCGGCGTCGAAAATATCATCTACCTCGGCGAATTGGTAGACCCTGCAGCAGACCTTTCCCCATATCTTCGCTCACGCCATGAAACTGGATATTTACTGCGCTATGGCAGGGTCCCGGTCACTGAATTGCGCGCAGGCATGATCGTTGGCTCAGGGTCTGCTTTATTTGAAATGATCCGTTACCTCACCGAGCGTGAACCGTTACTGGTTTGCCCAGCCTGGTTCTATTCGCAGGCGCAGCCGATCGCGATTCGGGATGTGCTTTCTTATTTATTGGCTGTGCTTGAAACACCCGAAAGCGTTGGGCGTGTGATCGAGATCGGCGGCCCCACCCGCCTCACCTATGCGGATATGTTATTGGGCTACGCACAGGAACGGGATCTAAAACGTAAACTGATCGGCACTCCATTTTTTGCCCCGCGTCTTTCGGCATATTGGGTTCACATGCTGACACCCATTCATTGGCGTGTTGTTCTGCCGCTGATCGAAGGCTTGCGAGCCAACCTGGTGGTTCGGGATGACGCCGCGAAAAAACTTTTTCCAAAGATCCAGCCGATCGATTTTCAAACCGCTGTCCATTACGCGGTTGGGCGTGTTCAAAGAGATAATGTTGAAACCAGTTGGGCAGATGCGCTTGTGATCGCCATGGGTGATTTCAAACCGTACGCATTCAAAGTGGAAGAAGGCATGTTCATTGAGCGCCGTCAGGTTCTCATGGATATTGCTCCCGAGGCCGTCTTCCGTGCATACAGCGGCATTGGCGGCGAGCGCGGCTGGCTTTATATGGATTGGTCGTGGGCGCTGCGCGGTTGGATGGATAAAGCCATCGGCGGTGTAGGTCTGCGGCGCGGACGCCGTCATCCCGATGAAGTGCATGTTGGCGAAGCGCTTGATTTTTGGCGCGTTGAAGCCGTTGAGAAAAACAGGCGCATGTTATTGCGCGCTGAAATGTTCGTGCCTGGCAAAGCCTGGCTGCAATTTGATTCACAACCGCAGGAAAATAAAACCCTCTTTACTGTCACCGCTTATTTTGAGCCGCACGGCCTGAGCGGATTTTTATACTGGTACGCCATGTGGCCCTTCCATAAATTTATTTTCGATGGTCTCGCCCGTCAGCTTGCCTCACGCGCGCGCGTTCTGGCACATTCCTATGGGTAGACTTATCCTCGTAACAGGCGCCACGGGATATATCGCCAGCAGACTCATTCCCCAGCTTTTGGATCACGGCCACACTGTCCGTGCTCTGGCGAGGAAACCGCATCAACTCGCGCCTCGAGCATGGTCCTCCAAAGTGGACATTTTCCAAGGTGACGTGATGACTCCGTCTTCGCTGGTGCCTGCGTTGAAGGGTGTGCACACCGCCTATTATTTGATCCACAACATGTCTTCCGGACATGGATACACCGAACTCGAAATTGAAGCTGCGCGCAATTTTGCCAAAGCGGCAGAACAGGCAAAGGTTCAGCACATTATTTATCTCGGCGGTTTGGCCGATGCTGAACAATCGATTGCGCCGCACATGCGTTCGCGCATCGAGACTGGGGTCACATTACGCGAAGGCGCAGTGCCCGTCACAGAATTTCGCGCGGGGGTTGTGGTGGGCTCTGGAAGTATTTCATTTGAAATGATCCGTTTCATGACCGAGTTACTTCCTGTCATCCCTGCCCCAAAGTGGGTGACGAACAAATCCCAGCCAATCTCCACGCAAAATGTTGTTGATTATCTTTTAGCAGCGCTCGAAAACTGGGACGGGCATGGGCAGGTCTTTGAGATTGGCGGCCCGCACATCACCACCTACCGTGAATTGATGCTCAAGTATGCACAGATTCGCGGACATAAACGCAGCTTTCTTGTATTGCCATACATTCCGATCTGGTTCATGGCGTTTGGCATTGGCTTGACCACCCCAGTCCCATACCCGATCGCGTATGCGTTGGTGGGCGGCTTATCCAGCGACAGCGTTGTGATGCACGACACCGCAGGAAAAACCTTCCCTGAGGTAAAGCTTGTTGATTTTGAATCAGCTGCCAGCGCGGCCCTGAAGCGTTTGCATCCTCATAAGATTGAACGGGTTTGGGAAGATATCCAAAGTGAGATGAAAGCCCTGAAGCACGAGGGCTTTTTTATTGATCACCGCTGCGTGCAGGTGAATGCCGCTCCTGAAAAAATGTTTGCAGTGATAAAAAATATGGGCGGAAAAAATGGCTGGCCTTTTGCAAATTGGCTCTGGAAATTGCGTGGCTATTTTGGGATTAGAAAATTCACCGCAAACTCTGGCTATGATTACTACACCATTGATGCCATCGAAGAAGATCGCTTCCTGCTTTTACATTCACAGCTCAAAGCCCCCGGCGAAGGTTGGATGGAATGGCGTGTGAGCCGCACAGAAAATTCTACAACCTTAACGCAAACCGCTTACTTTGCCCCGCATGGTCTCGGTGGTTTTTTGTATTGGTATCTGTTGTATCCACTGCATGCTTTTGTCTTTCGCGGTTTGATCCGCGCGGCCGCCAAACTTGCGAATTCTGCGCAGTGAACTCTCGAAAAAACTCTCCTATTAAAACATCATCCATGATAAACTTAATCCTGTTCAGGCTGGATCGTTGACATATTTGGAGAAGAGATGGAAAACAAACTCTATGTGGGCAACCTGCCCTACTCAGCCACTGAAGCCGATATCACAACTCACTTCAGTAAAGCTGGTACCGTCACATCCGTTGCGCTCATCACTGATCGCGCCACCGGCAGAGCCAAAGGTTTCGGCTTTGTTGAAATGTCCAGCGCTGAAGAAGCCCAAAAGGCCATCAGCATGTTACACGGTCAGGATTTCATGGGCCGTGCCATTACAGTAAACGTTGCACGCCCGCGTGAAGAACGACCCCAGCGCAGCTTCGGTGATCGCGGCGACCGCGGTGGTGATCGTGACCGACGCGGCGGCGGCGGACGGCGTAGTTTCTAAAAAGACCTCCAGCCTTGAACAACCACAGCCTCGCATGCGCGGGGCTGTTATTATTACAAAATGAAACGCATTCTCCTGCTCGGCCCCATTCTTTTTGCCGCTGTTACCTTTGCGCTTACCATCGTCAAATATGATTATTTGCGCGGGCTTGGCTGGCACCCCATCAACGATCCCACTTTCGATTGGCCCAGCGGACTCGCTCTTGGCCCATACGGAATCATCATGACCGCGACATTTATCATCAGCGGATCACTCATGGCGCTTCTGGCTCTGCGCCTCAAAGTGGACCTCAAGCCTGCTCCCGTTTCGAAGGCAGGTTCCACGCTGTTGGTGTTGGCGGGCCTTGCGCTTGCTTCGCTGGCATTCACCACAGACCCCACCATCCGCTCCACCCCCGCCACCTGGCATGGACGTTTGCACGACCTGTCTTTTGTTTTGCTGGGGTTGAGTCTCATGCCATCCATGCTGGTTCTTGGTAGGGCTTTTTATAATGATCCCCGCTGGAAAAATTTTGGCATCTATACATGGGCGACTGCCGCGCTTGCCATTCCCACCTTTGCATTGAAAGGCGCTGCATTTTATATATTTCTATTTGCCGTGTTATTATGGACTGAATTGATCGCCTGGAAATTGGTGAAGGCAGATCGATAATGCCGCTCTTAACAGAGATCCATCGCAGCGCAGGTGTACACGTCCACGGAAAGACGATCTTCCGCGAAGCTGTGCGCGCAGTCATCTTGCGTGGACAGGAATTGCTGATGGTCTATTCTCCCGTCAATGGCGATTACAAATTCCCTGGTGGTGGCGTGAATAGCGGCGAGACTCATGAACAGGCACTGATCCGCGAGGTTCGCGAAGAGTGCGGCGTGAATACAGTCAGCGTTCTGGCGGAATGCGTGGGTTCGGTCATTGAATATGATTTTCCTGATGAGGTGGATTTCGATGTCTTCAAAATGACATCCTATTATTATGTATGTCAGGTGGAAGATGGCTTTGACGCACAGGCGTTGGAAGGCTATGAACAGGATCTGAATTTCAAGCCAATTTGGGTGGATATCAACGCGGCCATTTTAAATAACAAACAAGTTTTGCAGAACAATGCCCAAAAATTTCCCGAATGGCTCAGGCGCGAAATATTTATGTTGGAATATGTAAAACAACATCTGCTGAAGTAACAAAAAGGTCGTACTTTTATAAGTACGACCTTTTTGTTACTTCAATAAATCAACCAGTTTGGTTGTATCTTCCACGATCTCATCTGCCCCCATTTTTCTTAATTCAGGTTCCTCACCGAAGCCGCACAAGACTCCCACTGTTTGTGCTCCCGCTGATTTTCCTGCGCGAATGTCCACTGTGGTATCGCCGATCATCAGGCAGTTTTCAGGCGCCACGTTCATCTTTTGCGCGGCCAACAGAATGGGGTCGGGATAGGGTTTGGTGTGTTTGGCAGAAAGCCCTGTGACGACCACATCAAAATATTTTACGAGGCCAAATTGTTCGAGAAATTTCATCGTGCCATTCTCATCCCGTGCGCTGACTACGGCCATGGGATAGCGCCCGTGTAATTGTTTGAGCATCTCGTCCACACCGGGCACGAGCAGAAATTCCTTGCTTGAATGTTTTTGGTGGCGGGAAAGCCAATTGACCACCGCAACCATCTCGTCATCCAGGTGGAGCTTGTCTGCAAGGCCAAGCAGGGCGTTGCCGGGCGCTTCCATCCACATCACTAGGCGGCGGGCGGCGTGGTCACGATCTTTAAACAGAAAGTTGGGCAGAAATTTGGCGGCTTTTTGTGAATACAGGTCATCTGTGTCACTGAGGGTGCCGTCAACATCGAAACAGAGGGCGCGAATACGCGAAGGGTCTAGAGGCATGGCGCAATTGTACCAAAGGGTGTTTTTTTTCTGCTTTTGCGGGGTACGGCAAAGTGACTCTCACATGATGCGTATAGCGTTGTATAATTTGATTAATTATGACTGAAGATCGCAGCCGTGCTTTGTTGGAATTATTAATAAATGTTAGCCGTGAGGTGGCCACTGCGCTGGACCTGCGAACGGTTTTACAGCGTCTTTTGTTTGCTGCAATACAACATGTAGGCGGCGAGCGCGGCAGTATTGTTGTGATGGACGACCTTGGGCGGCCAGTGGATGCAACCATTGTGTACGGAAAACAATTGCATGAACATACCACCCAGCAATTAAAAGATACGGTGGAGCGCGGTCTTGCAGGGTGGGTGGTGCAAAACCGTAAAGCTGCACTTGTCCCCGATACAAGCAAGGATGAACGCTGGTTGCGCCGTGCAGATGACACCCCCGAAAAGACGGGCGCCAAGTCTGCGGTTTGCGTACCATTGATGACACGTGAGCGTTTGGTGGGAGTTCTCACACTTGTCCATTCTGTTCCCAATGTTTTTGATGATGAACATCTTGAATTAATGCAGGCCATTGCCGATCAGGCAAGCGTGGCTGTGCTGAATGCCCGTTTATATACAGAGAGTCAACGCACGGCGCGGGTAATGACCGCGTTGGCAGAAGGCGCTGCAGCGATGAATACATCGTTGGAGCTGCAGGATGTCTGGCGGCGGATTCTTAATCAGACCATGCAGGCTTTGCAAGTGGAAACAGTTGCTCTAGCCTTGATCGATCATGCCACCAGTGACCTGGTCTTTCATGCTGCGGCTGGGCATAACTCCGGTAATATTCCCGGCAGGCATATTCGTGTTAACGAAGGGCTTGCGGGGTCAGTTGTCAATGAGGGACATGGGTTGATCGTTCCCGTTGTCGGCGAGGATCAACGCTATGGCGAAGTGGACAAGTTCGGCGGCATCCAGATGCGTGCCGTTGCGATCGCGCCGATCCAATCACAGGGAAAAGTCATCGGTGTGTTGGAGGCGATCAATCCGATCTCGGGTTCATTTGATCCTGATGCCATGCTGGTGATGACCGGGTTGGGCAGCCTTGCAGGAACCACCATTCAGAATGCCCAGATATTGGAACGTCTGCAGGCCGCTCATCAACGCTATCGTGAGTTGTTCGAAGACAGTGTGGATCCGATCCTGATCACGGATTGGGAAGGCAGAATTCTGGAAGCCAACCGTCAGGCTGTTGCGCTGAGCGGTTACTCAAATGAAAAACTTCATACCATGAGCATCGACCAGTTGCATAAGGTCAATTGGAATCGAACGGGTTTGAATTTTGAAGCGTTGAAACAGAACGATACATGCAATTACGAATCTGTGCTGCACATGGAAAATGGCGGCACCCTGCCGGTGGAAATACATGCGCGCCGCGTGGAATTTGAAGAAACCGATTCCGCTCAGTGGATCATGCGTGACATCACCGAACGCAAGGAGTTGGATGCCTTGCGGGACGATATGACCGCCATGATCTATCATGACTTGCGCTCCCCGCTTGGCAACATTGTTTCAAGCCTCGATATGATGGGCACTCTCCTGCCTAATAATGATGATTCGCTTCATGTGATGCTTTCGATCGCAAATAGTTCCACTGCGCGCATTCAGCGCCTGATCAATTCACTGCTGGATATCAGCCGCCTGGAAGCGGGACAGCAAATTGTGGACCAGCAGGCCGTGGACCCGATCGCCTTGATCAATGAGTCGATTCGCGATGTGCTTCCGAACGCCAACGGCAGAAACCAGACTCTTGAGAAAAAAGTGGTCTCCATCCTTCCGCTGATCTGGGTGGATGTGGATATGATCCACCGCGTATTGATCAACCTATTGGAGAACTCAGTCAAATTTACTCCTGTGGGTGGGCGCGTTGAAATTGGTGCGCAGACAGATGGCATTCTGGTAAAGTTTTGGGTGCGCGATAACGGCCCGGGCGTCCCGGAATCAGAACGAGAGCGTATCTTTGAAAAATTCACACGCTTGCGCGGAAGAAACAGACCAGGCGGCCTTGGGGTGGGGCTGGCATTCTGTAAGCTTGCGGTGATCGGTCATGGTGGAAATATCTGGGTGGAAAGCGAGCTTGAGAAGGGCACAACCTTCTGGCTTACCCTGCCTGTTGCACAGAAAAAAGCCACCGGTCAGCTTAAACGCCAGACCGGGCGTTTGATGATGAAACCTGACAGATAATCAGTTATATTCAAAAGGCGGGAATATAAAAAATGTCAGTGGTATGTAAATTTGCTATTCGTTAATTCAGGAGCAGTATGCAGGAAATTACAAAGAACGTTTATATCGAAGACCAATATCCCGGGGTAACGCTTGGCGTGATCTCCACACCACGCGGCCTTATTCAAATTGATGCCCCGCCTTCGCCGGAAGATGCCCGTTCCTGGCGTGCTGCGTTGATGAATCTCGGCGGCGGAATGGAACGTGTGCTTATTAATCTGGATGCTCATCCAGACCGAACCCTTGGCGCGCGCGCCATGGATTGCACAGTGATCGCCCATGAAAATACCGCGATCACCTTCCGTATGCGCCCCAGCACATTTAAAGCGCAGGGTGAAGAAACTGGTGCGGATTGGGAATCGATTGCTGGGTTGGGCAGTGTACGTTGGGCGCCCCCTGAGATCTCATTTGTAGATCAGATGACCATGTATTGGAGTGACTCAGCGGTGGTGCTCGAACATCATCCTGGTCCTGCCAGCGGTGCCATGTGGGTGGACCTGCCCGAGGAAAAGATCCTTTTCATCGGTGATACGGTTCTCAAGAATCAACCGCCCTTCCTTGCAGGCGCCAACTTAAAAGACTGGCTCTCTTCATTAAATGTTTTGCTGGATGTTAAATATAAAGGTTATACCTTTGTCAGCAGCCGCGGCGGCATTATCACCACCAGCACGATCAAAACGCAATATGATTTTCTCAAGCACGTGCATGACAAGTTGGATAAATCGACAACAAAGAAGCCGAATCCAGCCGCTATTGAGAAACTTGTCACTTCCCTGTTGACCTGGTTCAAGGCCCCGTCTGCACGACAGAAGCAATACGCTCAACGTCTGCGCTATGGCCTGCTTCATTACAATTCAAAACAAACCCTGTCTGTTGGACAGGCCTCTCACGAGGAATAATGACCCGCTCCCTGCCCATTCTTGAAGTAATGCGGGGAAGTATCGTTGAAGCCGTGCACGAAGGCTCCATCGTGGTTGTGGACTCGAACGGAAAAATTTTTGCAAGTTATGGCGACCCTCACAAGGTCGCCTTTTTGCGCTCTTCCGGGAAACCCTTTCAGGCTTTGCCTTTTGTAGAGCATGGCGGCGTTGAGCATTACGGATATACCGCCAGTGAATTATCCCTCGCATGTGCATCGCATGATGGCGCGCGCATTCACATTGACGCTGTCAAAGCACTGCAAGCTAAAGTAGGCATTGCAGAGAATAACCTGCAATGCGGCGGACACCTGCCCAACGACCCGCAAATGCTGCGTGAGCTCATCTGTAATGAAATTAAGCCAACGCATAATTACAACAACTGCTCGGGCAAACACACCACCATGCTGGCGCATGCAAAGATGCGCGGCTTTCCCCTTGAAAACTATCTTGACATCAACCATCCCATTCAACAGGAAATTCTTTCCACGCTGGCTGAGATGTGCAGCATTGAAAAAGAAAAGATCGTGCTGGGCGTGGATGGATGTTCCGCCCCGAATTTTGCACTGCCTCTTTACAACGCCGCGCTGGGAATGGCGCGTTTTTGCGACCCTCATGAATTAAGTGACACGCGCGCCGCTGCCTGCAAAAAGATCACCTCTGCCATGGCGGCACATCCTGAAATGATCAGTAACCATGGCGAATTTGATTGTGAATTGATGAAAGCCTGCGAAGGCAAAGTGATCACCAAACGCGGCGCAGAAGGGTTTCAGATCGTTGGCATTCTGCCAGGTGTGCTTGGTAAAGATTCCGCTGGCTTGGGCATCGCCTTCAAAGTGGAAGATGGCGACACCTCTCACATGGATGACACGCTCGTATCCAACACACGTGTGCGCCCCGCGGTTACACTGGAAATCTTACGACAGCTTAACGTTTTGAATGAAGCGCAATTGAAATCTCTTTCAAAATTTGGCCCCGTAAAAACGCTCAAAAATTTTGCAGGTCTGGTAACAGGAAGATCAAACCCCGTTTTCAAACTTGCCTGATCTTTTCGCACCACTCATGTTCTGACTCTCGTATCGCCCGGCTGATCAAGCTGGGCGATATTGGATTTATGAACGCCTCCCATCTTAACGGAGAATTGACCAGCCTCGAACAAACTCTCCCACCCGACGATATACGCTACAATCGAATAAGTTGAACCGTAAAATTTACAAGGTGAAAATATGAAAGACTTGCAAAAACGCGCGATAAAGATACATGAAACCCTGCTAAACGCTTTTGGCGAACCGATCTGGCGCAACCCTTTGCCCGCCGTGGACGAATTGGTTTCCACCATCCTTTCGCAAAATACAAATGATGTCAACCGCGACCGTGCCTTTGAATTGTTGCGCGCCAAATTTCCCACATGGGAACAGGTTCGTGACGCGAAAGAAAGTGATGTCATCGACGCCATTCGGCCTGCCGGGTTGGCCAATCAAAAAGGTCCGCGCATGCAGCAGGTGTTGAAGTCCATCACCGCGGAGCGTGGCTCGCTGGATCTAAGTTTTCTGGCAGAGATGCCGCTTGAAGAGGCACGCAGTTGGTTGATGAAATTCAACGGTGTGGGCCCAAAGACTGCCGCCATCGTGTTATGTTTTTCATTGGGCAGACCCGCCTTTCCCGTGGACACACATGTCTATCGCGTCACGGGACGGATCGGTTTGCGCCCCGAAAAGATGACCGTGGAACAGGCGCACCCGCATCTTGAATCTGTCTTTCCGCCAGAAACCTATTACGCCGCGCATTTGAATATCATTCGCCTGGGACGTGAAGTGTGCAATGCGAGAAAACCGCTTTGCGCGAATTGCCCTATTGTTAAATTATGTGATTACAAGGATAAGAATTTATAACCATGGAACAACCACCCATCAGCATTGCTCTCGAAAAAATAAATATTCCGCACACGGTTTTTCTTCACGAGAAACCTGTCCACTCTTTTGAGCAGGCCGCCGCAGACCGTGGACAAAGACCCAGCCAGATCATTCGCAGTATCCTCTTCCGCGTGGACGAGGATGAGTATGTGATGGCACTGGTTGCAGGGCCTTCTCAAATTTCATGGAAACTTTTACGCAAGTATCTTGCTCAATCACGCTTGACCATGGCAACAGAAGAGGAAGTGCTGTTGGTCACGGGCTATCGCATCGGGACGGTGGGGCCGTTCGGATTGCTGAAGCAGGTTCGAGTGTTGGTGGAGGCGGGCGTGCTGCTCGAAGAGGAAATTTCCATCGGGTCGGGAATGCGCGATAGGGCGGTCATCCTGAAAAGTGCAGACCTCATCCGCGCGCTTGAAAATGCAGAAGTGGTGAAATTGCTTGGGGAATAATACAAAAGTACCAGCTTTGCCACCAAACATAATAAAATGGGTTATAAAAGAATATCTTATTGGATGAGGTGATCATGAATTCACGAGACCTGCTGCGTATTACAAGCCGAACATTTGCAATTGGAATTGAACGCCTGCCGGGTATTCTTTGTGAGGCGACCACGGTGGCGTATTTGCTGTTACGGGTTTCCGATTACCTTGAAGACAATGAAGAAATGGAAACAGATGAAAAGATCGCGCTGCTGAATCAGTGGGTGAATGTGCTGCGCGAGGAACGCACTGTGGATGAGATCGTGGCGCGTGTGGCGAATGCCGATGCCAGCAACCCGGATGCGATCGTGACCCAGCATGCGAAGGAAATTTTGCAGCACCTGCATTCACTGCCGTATGCGGTTCAGGAGATCATTGTTCGTCATGTGATCAACAGCACGCAGGGCATGGCGCGCTGGACAAAGATCGGGCCGAATGTGAACGATGAAGCCGAGCTGGATGATTACATGTTCGAGGTGGCGGGGCGTGTTGGATATTTGATGACGCAGTTGTTTGCGTGGTATTCGTTGTTCATTCGCCGCAGGGTAAATGAGATCATGCCTTTGGCGCGTGAGTTTGGGCTCGGCTTGCAAACTGTGAATGTGATCCGCGGGATGCGCGAAGATTTTGACCGCGGCTGGGTTTATATTCCAAAGAAATTTCTGGCCGCGATTGGCATTTCATCTGAGCAGATGTTCGACCCCGCGCACCAGCAGGAAGCTTTGAAGGTTTTGGATCTGATGACAGACAAAGCCGAACGCCATTTGCGCGAGGCGTTGAAATATGTAAAATCTCTGCCGTGGTGGCTGCATGGAATTCGGCTCGGCTGTATTTTCCCGCTCATGTTCGCGATCCGCACGCTGGCGGTCAGCCGCCGCAATGCGCAGGTCTTCGAGAGCGAAGCAAAGATCACGCGTGACGAAGTGAAGAAGATCGTCTTTGACTCAACGATGTGGGGCTGGTCGAATAGCTGGCTGGATCGGTATTATCAGGAATTGAGCGTGGTGAAAAAATAAATTTGCCACAGATAAAAAGAGCACAGAGTTTTCTCTGTGCTCTTTTTGTTTACTTCTTTTGCAGTTCACGTCTTATATAGATCATCTCATCGCGGATCTCTGCTGCAGCTTTGGCGGGATTTTTTGCCCGCGAAATTCCACGCGAGATCGGGATCAACATTCCGCTTCCATCTGCCCTGAGGCCTGCTCTCAAAACCGATTCCAATTCGCCGCCTTGAGCACCGACTCCAGGCGCGAGGAACCATAACTTCGGCGCGGCCTTGCGGATGCGCTGCATGGCGTCCAGATGGGTGGCGCCCACCACGAGGCCGATGTTGTTTTTGGTGTTCCACGCCTGCGCGAGGCTGGCAACATGCTCATAAAGATAGACTGTGGACGATTGTCCATTGTCTGTGGTCACGTGCAGATCCTGCAAATCTCCCGAGCCTGGGTTGCTTGTTTTGCACAGCAGAAAGACTCCCTTTTCTGAATGTTGAAGAAAAGGATCGATCGAATCTTTTCCAAGGTATGGGCTCAACGTGATGCAATGTGCGCCGAGAGTTTCAAAGGCTGCCCTGGCGTAGGCTTCGGCTGTGGACGAAATATCTCCACGTTTGGCATCCAGCACCACGGGAATCATCGAGCCGAGTCGTTTTGATTCCGCATCGATAGCTTCAATGACCTGCTTGAGCGCGGTCCAGCCTTCGGCGCCGAAAACTTCAAAGAACGCGGCGTTGGGTTTGAATGCCGCAGCGTAGGGAGCTGTCTGCTTGATCAGAGTCAGGCAGAAATCCAGCGCGGAAGCGGCAGTGTGTTCTTTTAAGTCAGAACTGTGCGGGTCGAGTCCAACGCATAAAAGCGAGGAGCAATCATCGACGCGTTTTTCGAGAAAAGAAAAAAAAGATTCCATGTAAACTCCTTTGTAACAGAGACGCAGAAAAAACTCTGCGCCTCTGTTACAAAAAACTAAGCCTTGCCGAGCACCATCGCGAGCAATGCCATTCTCACATACAAACCATATTCCATCTGACGGAAATACGCGGCGCGTGGATCGTCATCGAAGTCTGTGCTGATCTCGCCCACACGCGGCAGTGGATGCATCACGATCATGTCCTTCTTGGCGTGCTTCATAATTTCGGGGTCGATCACGTACGCGCCTTTTACTTTTTCATAATCAGCGGGGTCTTCGAAGCGTTCCTTTTGTACGCGCGTTACATACAACACGTCGGTTTCAGCCAGCACTTTATCGAGTGATGAATGTTCGGTCTGTGGCACATTCTTTTCGCCGACCTCATCCATCACTTCCTTCGGCATCTTCAAAATATCTGGCGAAACATAATTTAATTTGACGTTGGTAAAGTTCGTCAGCAGGCGTGCCAGCGAATGAACGGTACGGCCGTATTTCAGATCGCCGAGCATGGTCACGGTGATGTTATCGAGCCGTCCCAATTCTTCCATGATTGTAAATGTATCGAGCAAAGCCTGCGTAGGATGTTCGCCCACGCCGTCGCCCGCGTTGAGCACGGGCTTCTTCGCCGCCTTCGCCGCGATGGCCGCCGAGCCCGTTTCAGGATGGCGCAGCACGATCACATCCGCATAACATTCGAGCGTGCGGATCGTGTCGGGCAAACTCTCGCCCTTCGACACCGATGAATATTTCACCTCGTTGATCGAGATCACACTTCCGCCGAGCCGTTCCATCGCTGCAATGAACGATGACGATGTACGTGTGGATGGTTCGTAAAAAAGATTCGCAAGAATTTTCCCCTTCAGCAGATCGAACGTCCCAATGCGCTCGACCATGCCACGCATCTCATGCGCCACACCGAACACATACTCCAGGTCTGCGCGGCTAAACTGTTTGACGGACAAAATATCTTTCCCGTACCAATCGGCTTGTTTATTTTCGCCAAACGGCAGGTGGGGGTTGAGGGTTGGGGTAGGCATTTTTTATTCTCCTTGAGTTGGTTGATATTCGTTATTTGGAAATCGGGCTTGTATCATTTGAATCGGGACTCTGTTCCACGCTCGAACATTTTCCGTCTTCCAAAACATACTTCCCGCTATTTCATTTTTCTGTCCGCTTCTTTCCACGGGTGAAGCTGATACTGTTTCGAACTTTATTTTTCTTCCTCATGCCCATGTCTGTGATGAATATCGGGCATGTGATCGTGACCATGTTCTTCAGCGGAATGTTCGTGCTCATGAGAGTGGATTCCCTTTGAGTCGTCACCGTGTCCATGTGCGGGGTCATTGTGGCTGTGACTGTGATCGTGGATCAACGCGGTGTGGAGATGTGTGTGCTCATGATTTTCATTGACGAGTAGCAGCGCGCCGCCGATCATTAAGATCGCGGCGATGATAAACAGGAACGATGGAAATTCGCCAAAGATGAAAATTGAAAGCAGCACGCCCGCCAGCGGAGCTGTGCCATATAACGCGCTGGTGCGTGCTGCGCCCAACCCGCGCATGGAGCGGATGAATAATAATGTGCTCAATCCGTAGCTGATAAATCCCAAAAGCAATGTGTACAGTATCGTTGTGAATGACGGCAGTGAATTGCCGAGAAACAACGCGAGGAAGAATGAGAACGTGCCTGCGACCAATCCCTTCCATGCCACGATGGCAAGCGGGTCTTTGCCTGAGATATTGCGCGTGAAATTATTGTCCACGCCCCAGAGCACACAGGCGAGGATAATTCCCAGCGCACCGAGAGAAAGCCCGAAGCCCGCGCTGAAATTGGTGGAGAGGAAAATGCTGGCCAGCGTAATGACAATGATGGCTGTCCACGCGCGGCGGCTGATGGCTTCCTTGAAAAACAACAGGGCGATCAGCGTTGTGCCCACGCCTTCGAAATTCAACAACAACGAAGCTGTGGACGCAGGTGTGTTCTGCAAACTGATCATCAAAATAATGGGCGCCAGAATTCCGCCTGAGATGATCGCGCCCGCCAGCCATTTCAAATCTACGGGTTTGATGCCCGCTTCTGTCTCTTTCGACGCGGCTCTCTGTGC
>JAVBXV010000452.1 GCA_030824405.1 Anaerolineales bacterium
TCTCACGTTTGGGCTCTTCCTGCACGTTCAGGGTTTTTGCAATGGTGGAAAGAACAAGCGCGGGTTCGGTAATGGCTGAAAGATCGATCAGAAAAACGCCGCCTGAGAAATGTTCCAACATGGAACGGGCAACATGCAGCGCAAGCATGGTTTTGCCCGCGCCGCCAAAACCAGTGATAGTAACCAAATTAATATCATCGCGCAGAAATAGATCCTTGATCGATTCAATTTCCTGTTCACGGCCGATCAAGCGGGTACGGTCAACTGGCAAATTTGTTGGGACAGTGGCCGCAAGAGACGGCAAACCACTGCGCTGCTTTTCATTATTTAATACATTCGATTTACTACCAATAATTGAGTTCATATCGTGTAAAAAATTATAACCGTTGTAAAAATAAATAAAATAGCCCTTTAGGTATAATCAAGGATTGTCTAGTATCTGCAAGGCACAAGCATTTATAGAACACTCGTGCTATAATTACTTTTCGTTTTCACTTTCTCAATAAAGGCTAATCCAATGTCATCCAATGTCATCCGTGTCGTGGGCGCGCGCGTCCATAATCTCAAAAATATTACCGTTGAAATCCCACGTGACAAGTTCGTGGTCATCACAGGCTTGTCGGGGTCAGGCAAATCATCACTGGCGTTCGATACCATCTTCGCAGAAGGCCAGCGTCGCTATGTGGAGTCGCTTTCTGCATACGCGCGCCAGTTCATCGGCCAAATGGACAAGCCCGATGTGGATTACATCGACGGCCTCTCCCCCGCCGTTTCGATCGATCAGAAATCCACAAGTCACAATCCACGCTCCACCGTTGGAACCGTAACCGAGATCTATGATTACATGCGTTTGCTGTTCGCGCGCGCGGGCATTCCACATTGCCCCGTCTGCGGACGTGAAGTGGTCAAACAATCTGCGCAGGAAATTGTAGATAAAGTTGCGAAACTTCCTGAAGGGTCACGAATCTTAATTCTCGCGCCGCTGGTGCGTGCCCGCAAAGGAACCTACCAAACCGTTTTTGAAGAGATCCGCAAAGCAGGTTTCACCCGCGTCCGCGTGGATGGAACTGTCTCTTCATTAGATGATGAAATTGAATTAGACCGCTACAAACAGCACACCATCGAAGCCGTTGTAGACCGCCTTGTCGTTTCTCATGAAGGCGATAAAGAAGAAAGAAAAGCTGCGCTTACCCGCCTAACCGATTCCATCGAAACAGCACTCAAATTTGGCGAAGGGTATCTCACCATCAATTTGGTTGACGGCGACAAAACCAAAGCTGAAAATCAAAAAAATGCCCAACCGCACGACCTGAATTTCTCCGAGCATCTCGCCTGTCCAGACCACGGTGTAAGCATCTCAGAAATAGAACCGCGCACCTTCTCATTCAACACGCCCCAAGGCGCGTGCCCTGACTGTCAGGGTCTTGGCTCGAAATTGGAAATAGATCCACAGCGCATCATCCCTGACGATAGCCTGTCTCTGAACGATGGAGCGATCATCAGCATGGAGTGGAGTGGACCGAAGGAAGAAGGCGGCTACTACTGGCAAAGCCTGATGAACGCCTCCAAAGTGTTCAAGATAGATCTGGATAAACCTGTAAAAGATCTGAGCAAAGAAAACTTAAAAATCGTTCTGTACGGCACGGGCGAGAAACAGATCCAGATGACATATCAGAATGCCAACGGAAATGAATTCAAATTCACACGCGCATTCGAAGGTGTCATCACCAACCTCGAACGCCGTTACCGTGAAACCAACTCGGAATATATTCGCGAAAAGATCTCCGAATTCATGTCCGACCGTCCCTGCCCGAGCTGCGGCGGCAAGAGATTAAATCCCTCTGCACTGGCCGTCACCGTGGACGGGGTCAATATTGTCGAAGCCAATTCATGGCCCGTATCCACAACCCTGGAATGGGTCAAGAAGATCTCTGGCAAGAATTCTCCACTGACCGCGAAACAAAGAACGATCGCTGAAAGAGTGATCAGAGAAATTCATGAACGGCTTAATTTTCTTGTCAACGTTGGCTTGAATTATTTGACATTGAACCGCTCGGCCACGACCTTATCAGGCGGCGAGGCACAGCGTATTCGTCTGGCAACGCAGGTTGGCTCCAGACTCGTCGGCGTGTTGTATGTGCTGGATGAACCGTCCATCGGCTTGCATCCGCGTGATAATGCGAGATTGCTTGAAACACTCAAGGGTCTGCGCGATCTCGGCAATACCGTGCTGGTCGTTGAACATGATGACGAAACCATCCGCGAAGCAGATTGGGTGATCGATCTCGGTCCCGCTGCTGGCGAGCACGGCGGACAGGTCATTGCCGAGGGCACACCGAAACAGATCCTGGCGCACCCAAAGTCATTGACTGGCGCCTACCTCTCGGGCAGAAAACAGGTTGCAGTGCCGAAGAAGAGGCGCGAAGGAAATGGCAAGGCGTTGAAAATTGTCAACGCTTCAGCCAATAATTTGAAGAACGTAACTGTCTCGATCCCGCTTGGAGAATTGGTTTGTATCACTGGCGTTTCAGGGTCTGGTAAATCCACTTTGATGAGCGATATTCTTTATAGTTCGCTGGCCGCAAAGTTGATGGGCGCGCGCACGCAAGCGGGCGAGCATGAAACCATCGAAGGCATTGAGTATCTCGATAAGATCATCAACATTGATCAATCTCCCATTGGCCGCACACCACGCTCCAACCCTGGGACGTACACTGGCCTGTTCGATGAAATTCGCAAACTATATGCGGAACTGCCTGAGAGCAAGATCCGCGGTTACAAACCTGGGCGCTTCTCTTTCAACGTGCATGGCGGGCGCTGTGAAGCCTGTCAGGGACAAGGTGAACTGCGGATCGAAATGCAGTTTCTGCCTGATGTGTATGTGCCATGCGATGTTTGCCACGGCAAACGCTTCAATCGTGAAACGCTGCAGGTTCTGTTTCGAGATCAGTATTCCATCTCAGACATTCTCGACATGACCGTTGACCACGCACTCACCGAATTCCAGAACTATCCGCAAATGCAAAATAAATTAAAGCTATTGCAGGAAGTTGGTTTGGGATATGTGCGTGTGGGACAGGCCGCAACAACACTCTCTGGCGGTGAAGCCCAGCGCGTGAAACTTTCAAAAGAATTATCACGCCGCGCCACTGGCCGCACCCTGTACGTTTTGGACGAGCCATCCGTTGGTCTGCATGCCGCAGATGTTCACAAGCTGATCGAAGTGCTGCAAAGATTGGTGGACACGGGCAACTCGGTCTTGATCATCGAGCACAATCTCGACATCATCAAGGTTGCAGATTGGCTGGTCGATCTGGGTCCCGAAGGCGGCGATAAGGGCGGCGAAATTCTGGCAGAGGGAACGCCCGAACAAGTGATGAAAGTGAAAGAATCTTATACGGGCAAGTATTTGAAAGCCCATATGAAATAACCAATACAAAATGACCCGCGAAGATCGCGGGTCATTTTGTATTTTAAGAGCAATTTGAGACATTGATAAACGTGTATCTTCCTGACTACGCGCAGATATATTTTTAAACGACATTTCACTCTCACACACAACCTATAATTTTCAGGTAGAATTATTTTCGCACCGCGCACTAAGGGAAAACCTCAGAACGAATGCGCACATGTAAAGGATAAATAAATGAATAATAAACCGCCTATTACGCCAACATCATCAGACGTTATCAGCTCATACCGTAAACGCAGACAGCGAAACTCTCCCAACGTGATCTATATCGCGGCAGGCGTGCTCCTGCTTGGCGGCGTCATCCTGCTTATTTCCTGGCTGGCTGGGCCAAGCAAACCATTGAGCGCATTGTTTGCAACAGAGACGCCCACCCCAACCATGACGTTTACTCCTACAAGCACATCCACGCCCACGTTGACTTCCACAGCTACGGCCACACTCACCATTACCCCCACACCCACCTTTTCCTCCCCATTTAACTATACGGTTGGCGAAGGCGATTCACTCTTCTCCATCGTTGAGAAATTTGCCCTCGGAGAGAATGGAATTGCGCTCATTTTGATCCTCAATCCTTACGTTGTGAACGAAACGGATGGCACCTCCACTGGCATCGACCCAACCACATTGATCGTTAATCCTGGACAGGTCATTACTCTGCCCAACCCAGATATGCAACTCCCCACCGCCACATCCATTCCATTGGATCTGCCGCGCGGCACAAAAATTGAATACACCGTCCAATCTGGCGACTCGCTTGGCGGCATTGCAGCCTTATTCAACAGCACCATTGAAGAAATTACAAAAGAAAACAATATTACCGACCC
>JAVBXV010000193.1 GCA_030824405.1 Anaerolineales bacterium
CCATAACTACACGGGTTACCCAATGGTTCGTCAGGCGAAAGCAATGATCGCGGATGGACAACTTGGGACACTGCGTCTGATTCAGGTAGAGTATGTTCAGGGCGGCAAAGCAGATGAAAGCAAGCCTGATCCGTCTACTTCGTGGAGGTTCGATCCCGTGCGTGGCGGTCCATCCCTGGTGATGGGAGATATCGGTTCGCATGCACATAATCTCGTTCGCTTTGTGACGGGGCTTGAAGTATCCGAAGTGGCCGCCGAGATAGGTAACATTGTGCCCGGCAGAGCCGTGCATGATTACGGCGGCGCATTGCTTCGTTTTGATAATGGCGCACGTGGAAGTTATTGGGTTACACAAGCCGCGGCGGGCGTGGAGAATTGTCTGCGCATTCGAGTGAGCGGCAGCAAAGGCAGCGTGGAGTGGATGCAGGAATTCCCACAGGCGTTGACCTTCAAACCATTAGGGGCTCCATCTCAAAACAGAACACCCAACGGCCCGGGAACACTTCCGCTTGCCAAGCATTCTTCTCGAATTGTGGCTGGTCATCCAGAAGGTTTTCACGAAGGCTTTGCAAATATTTATTCTGACGCAGCCGAAGCCATCGCAGCCAGAAGGTCGGGCAACCCTGCCAACCCATTGGCGTTGTATTTCCCAAATTCTTTGGATGGGTTAATGGGGCTGCGTTTTGTTTTTAGCGCGATCGAATCAAGCAAAGCAAATGGTAAATGGACAAGCTGCTGATCCATCATGCCTGAAACGAAGCGCGTTCTGATCACGGGTGCAACAGGCAAGGTGGGCCAGACATTAATCAAGCATCTGTTATCTGACAAAAAATTCGATCCATTTATCATTCGGGCCTTATGCCACAACCGCGTGCCCGAACCCAATGACCGCATTGAAATTGTGCGCGGCTCCATTGAGCATTTGTCCACAGTTGAAAAAGCACTGGACGGCGTTACGCATGTTGTGCATTTGGCAACCTGCAAGGAAACCCCAGATCAGATCATGGATGTGGCGGTCAAAGGGCTTTTCTGGCAGCTCGAAACCTGCCGCATCAGCCCCACGTTTCAACAGTTCGTATTAATCGGCGGCGACGCCGCCGTTGGACATTTTGTCTACCCCCACCCTGCCCCGGTAACTGAAACGCAAAAACACTCTGCCTATCCTGGCTGCTATGCGCTTTCCAAAGTTTTGGAAGAGACCATGCTTGAGCAATATTATCTTCAATATGATCTCAATGGATGCTGCCTGCGCGCGCCCTGGATCATGGAAAAGGATGATTTCAAATATCAACTTTCTTTTGGTGCGGATGTGTTCGGCGGTCCGCGCTGGCGGGAGCTGGTCGGTGAACAACAGGCAGATGCCTACATCCAGACAGGTGCCATCCCGGTAATGCTTGACCCTGCTGGAGTGCCAGTGAAGCGCAACTTTGTCCACGTGGAAGATCTTGTCAGCGCGATCCTTGTTTCACTGGACCATCCCAAAGCCCGTCAACAGACATTCAATATCAGCATGGACGAACCCGTGGATTATGGCGAGATGGGACGTTATCTTGCCGCAACCCGCGGCCTCCCCAGCGTGGAAATCAAAACACAGTATCACTCCACATGGCTCGACAATGCCAAGGCAAAATTGCTATTGGGCTGGCGGCCTGAGTACGACATGAAAAAAATGATCGATTCAGCCTGGGACTATCAACGCGCAGAGAACGATCCGCGCACAGTTTGGTACCCAGGCTAATTTCTGCACAAAATCAGGTAATCATGCAAAACGAATTTGACACAAAACAATCACGCATTCAGGATTTTTTGAACAACTACAAACTGGATGCGCTCCTCCTGCAAAGCTCAGGGAATTTTGCGTGGGCAACCTGCGGCAGCGCATCCTTTATTGACCGCGCAACCACAATGGGCATCGCTACACTCGTGATCACAAAAACAGATCGATTTGTCATCACGAACAACATTGAAAAACTCCGCCTTGCGCAGGAAGAAAAACTTGCCAGCCAAAGTTGGAATTTTCAAGTTGCACCCTGGTATGAACAGAACGACCTGCTCGCCAAATTAACCGCAGGATTACGAGTTGGCACAGACGGCAGCTTACCTGACACCGTCAACATGTCTGACGAAATTGCGCGGCTTCGTTCTCAATTGACCACAGAAGAAGGCGAACGCTACAAAACACTGGGCGCACTTTGCGCCGAAGCCATGCAACAGACCATGGACGCTGTGCGCCCCGGGATGACCGAATACGAAATCGCGGGGTTACTTTCACAGGCGGCTGAAAGCAGAGGCGTGCAGACTACGGTCAACTTGATTGCCACAGATGAAAGAATTTTCTCCTATCGTCACCCACTGCCAACATCAAAAAAACTTCAAAAATATGCCATGGTGATCCTCTGCGGACGCATGGGCGGTTTGATCTGCTCCACCACCCGTCTGGTTTATTTTGGCACTCTGCCAGATGAACTTCGTCGCAAAGGACAAGCCGTTGCCCAGATCGATGCAGAAATGATCGCAGCGACTCGTGCTGGCTCCACATTTGGTGATGTCTTCCACAAAGCGCAGGAAGTCTACGCGTCCACGGGCTTTGCAGACGAATGGCAGCTTCATCATCAAGGCGGTTCGGCTGGGTATGCTCCGCGTGAATTTACGGCGAACCCCGCTTCGACCGAACTTATTCATCGCGGACAGGCATTCGCGTGGAACCCATCCATCACGGGTGTGAAATCAGAAGACACAATATTGGTTGGCGAAACATCCAATGAAGTCATCACCGAAATGGCGGGCTGGCCCACCATTGATATTCAAGTTGGCGATCAGGTCATCAAGCGCCCAGCTATTCTTGAAAGATAAACAGGAACATACGTAGATGAAATCTGTCCGCCTGCATGGAACTGGAGATCTGCGAATTCATGAAGAACCTGATCCAGTTGTCAGGGCGGGCGAGAAATTAATTCGCGTGAAGGCAGTTGGCGTGTGCGGCTCAGATCTGCACTGGTTTTCAGAAGGTGCAATTGGAGACGCAACACTCGATCAACCGCTTGTACTGGGACATGAGGCTGCGGGCATTACCGCAAATGGTCAGCGTATGGCCATTGACCCCGCAATCTCTTGCGGGCGTTGTAAATACTGTGAGCACGGGCATCCCAACCTGTGCGAGAACATGATCTTTGCAGGGCACGGCAAAACAGACGGCGCATTATGCGAACGAATGGCGTGGAATGAAAGATCGTTATTCCCCATTCCAGACTCGATCACCGATGCCGATGGCGCAATGCTTGAGCCGCTCGGTGTCGCCATCCACACCGTGGACTTAGGCAAGATAAAAGCAGGCATGAGCGTTGGCGTTTTTGGATGTGGACCGATCGGGCTGTTGATCATGCAGTTATTAAAACTTTCAGGTGCGGCAAACATCATTGCAACGGACAAACTTGCTCATCGGGTTGAGGCGGCAAAAAGATACGGGGCGAGTCAGGCTTTTTTGGTGAGTGACAGGCTCGGGCGCGAAGAGATGCGAGCGGCTGTCCAAAAGCGCGGAGTGGATGTAGCGTTCGATGCTGCCGGGACGCAGGATGCGGTCGACGATGCGTTTGCCGCTGTTCTCTCTGGCGGTAAAGTCATTCTTGCGGGAATTCCTGAGGATGACAAAACATCTTTTTCGGCATCGCTTGCGCGGCGAAAAGGGTTGACCATAAAACTTGTGCGGCGCATGAAGCATACGTATCCACGCGCGATCGAGTTGGTTTCAAAAGGATTGATCGATGTGCGTTCACTGGTGACACATCGTTTTTCACTTGAGCAGGCTGGTGAAGGATTTCGTGTTGCACAGCAGCGCGAAGGTTTGAAAATCATAATTGAACTGTGAGGTCTTATGTCAAAATATACAATTGGTGTGGATTTTGGTTCGGAGTCGGGGCGCGCTGTTTTGGTGGATGTGTCGAACGGCAAAGAAATTGCCACGGCGGTCTATCCATATTCGAACGCGGTCATCGATGAAAATATTCCAGGCACAAATATTCGTCTGGAGCCTGATTGGGCGTTGCAGGATCCGCAGGATTACATTCGCACATTTAAAAATACGATCCCTGCCGTGTTGAAGGAATCGGGGATCAATGCTGATGATGTCATTGGCCTGGGCATTGATTTCACAGCCTGCACCATGCTGCCCACCAAAGCCGATGGCACGCCGCTTTGCGACCTGCCAGAGTTTCGCGAACAGCCGCATGCGTGGGTCAAGTTATGGAAGCATCATTCGGCGCAGCCCGAAGCAGACAAGATCAACGAAACCG
>JAVBXV010000029.1 GCA_030824405.1 Anaerolineales bacterium
GCACGGATAATACAGAGGCGCGCATCACGCGTGCGTAGGCTGGGATGGAGACAATGCCGATCGCGAGCAGGGCATTGATCAGGCCGGGGCCCAGAACCGTAACAATGGCAATCGCCAGCAGAAGCGAGGGAAAGGCCAAAAGCACATCCATGATGCGCATGATGATATTGTCCCACCAGCCGCCAAAATACCCTGCAATTGCGCCAAGCACAGTTCCGATGATGATGGCGAATGTGACTGTGGAGAAGCCGACCATCAAGCTTAATCGTGAGCCATAGAGTAAGCGGCTGAACTGGTCACGGAGATTGCCGTCGGTCCCCATGATGTGTTGAGGCTGGTCTTCAGGGCAGCCAAGTAAATGTATACAGGGTGCAGAGCGCGCCTTTATTTTTTGTGGCGGGTCAACATCGAGCATTGAACGTGTTGGGTCGTAAGGGGCAAGCCACTGTGCGGTGAGGGCTATAAAGATCAGGATGCCAAGAATGACAAAACCGATTACAGCGGAACGGCGGCGTAATAATCTGCGTCTTGTAATTTGCCATAGGCTGACAGAACTTAGCGACATCCCTTCCGGGCTGAGTTTGGCGATGGTATTGGTGGTTTCAGCTTTCATTTTGTAGTCCTAGTTGACGCGTATGCGTGGATCAAGATATGCGTACGAAATATCCACCAGCAGGTTGATCGTTACAAAGAACACGGCAATGACCAGGGTAAATGCCTGCACGATCACATAATCGCGCGCTGTAATGGCTTCGTAAAGTGTGCGGCCAAGGCCTGAAAGCCCAAAGATGGTTTCGGTTAAAACGGCGCCGCCGAGTAAGCCGCCCAACGAAAGGCCAATGACTGTGACAAGCGGCAGGAGGGAATTGCGAAAGGCATGTTTCATAATGACTATGCTTTTTCTTACGCCTTTTGCCCGTGCTGTACGAATGTAATCCTGACCCAGAACGTCAAGCATGGCAGAACGGGCCATGCGCGCAATGAGTGCCATTGGAATGGTGCCAAGTGCAAGAGCAGGGAGGATTAGGTGTTTAATGGCATCTTTGAGCAATTCCCAATTGGCGGTGAGAAGTGCATTCAGGATGTTCAGGCGGCCAACGAAAACAAGTATGGATGCCCATAGGCCGCTTTCTGGAAGCACCCATCCCCATACTTCGTAGAATGGGTCATCCATCATGCCTGCGCTAATGCGGCCAGATGGAGGGAGCCAAAATGGAGTGTCTTTTAATAAAAGTGAAAATACATAGGCCAGCATTAATCCCAACCAGAATACAGGCATGGATACGCCCGTATTGGCCCACATCATGGTGATCACATCGATCCATGAATTGTGTTTTACCGCAGAGATCACTCCCAGCGGAATGCCAACGATCATACTGATCATCAATGCCGCGAAACTTAATTCAACGGTGGTTGGGAGGCGTTCCGCCAATAAGCGTGTTACAGGCAAACTCAAGCGGATTGAGTTGCCGAAGTCGCCGCGGAATACTTCACCTATGTATATAAATAATTGTTGGGGAATGGGTTTGTCCAACCCTTTTTCGTGAATAAAACGCTCGCATACTGCTGCGGTTGCTTTTTCACCAAGAATGGACCTGCACGGGTCACCGGGGATCACGCGTGCAATAATAAAAGTAACAATGAGAATTCCAAATAAGACCGGAATAGAAGCAAGAATTCGACGTAAAAGATATTGGGTCATGTTTTATCTGACCTCCTTTGAGAATATGGGATGGCGGAGACCGCCATCCCATATTTTTTATCTATCTAAACTTACTCGACTATTTATCCACCGGGTTTCTTCATCAAGCCCCAGAGGTAATCATAGTAGAAGAATGTACCTGTGTTGCCACGATGTGTGGGGGAGTCAATGTTGAGGCCCATGTTGAATGTTGCAACAACATCAGCAGCATTCAAAGTTGTGCCGTCAGAGAAGGTCACGCCTTGGCGCAGTGCACAGGTCCAGACAGTGAGGTCTTCATTTGGTGTGCAGGACTCGGCCAATGCAGGGACTGCATCGGTGCCGTTCACTACGTAAGAATACAAAGCTTCGGTAACCTGTTCGCAAGCGCGGAGAGATTCACCATCGGACTCGTCAGCACAGAACATGCTGATCGGTTCGGCGTTCTGCATCCATACGAAGACGTCACGGCCACCGGGATCGGAGACAGCGAAGAATTCATTGGTGAGAGGAGCGGCCTGTGGGTTGGTGACGTCAGCACGGTAGGCTGTAGCGGAACCACCATGAGCCACGGGGATCATAGGAACGAACTCGCGGATGGCGTTGTTGGCTTCAATGTAGATGGATTCTGCGTCAGCAGGAATACCGATCTGAGCGCCTTCAACCAACAAATCAGTGTAGGTTGAGGACTGTTCACCAAACTGAGGATTGGCAGCACCGAAGTGGTAATCCAGGAAGTTGGTGATGTGTGGGTAATCAGCACCCCAGCCGAGCAGGTACAAACCATCCAAAGAACCGGTGCCGGAAGCATCAATGAAGGCGCCAGATTCCATGACGACGATCTCGGCGTCAATGTTGAGGTTTTCCTTCAATTGAGCCTGAATGTCCTGAGCAACAGTGCTGACATTCGGCAGGTAACCGCGGACTACGTCGCGATAGTACAGTTTGGTGGAGAAGCCATCTGGGAAACCAGCTTCGGCCAATTTGGCCTTGGCAGCTTCAGCATCAAATTCATACCAGGCATCACCTACGCAGCCATTCGGGATGGCGCAGGGGGTGAAGTGGGAAGCAACCTCGGAACCAGCAGGGTAGAAGTTATCTACGATGCGCTGGCGGTCGATGCCCATTGCAATGGCCTGGCGAACACCCTGGTTGTCAAACGGAGCGAATGTGTTGGTCATACCAACATAGAACACATTCAAAGCGGGGCGTTCGAGCAAAGCAAGGTTCGCGTCGTCGCGAACGGTCTGGAAATCATCGGGACCAATGTTATCAATACCGTCTACTGTGCCGGATTGCAATTCGAGCAAACGGGCGGCAGATTCGGATGACCAGCGGAATACGAGGGTCTCAGCTTCAGGTGCAGCGCCCCAATGGGTGGGGTTGGCAGTGAAGGTGACGCTCTCGCCACGATTCCACTCACTGACTACGTAAGGGCCAGTACCGATTGGCTTCTCGAGAAGATCGGTTGTGGTGGCGGTTTCAAGCCATTCTGAAGGATAGATCGAGAACGGGCTGAAAGCGATCTTCGAAAGGAAGGCGGGGTCTGGGCGGCACAGTGTGAAAGTTACTGTGTTTTCATCGGTTGCCACAACAGACTGAACAGCACCGATGTAATCACCGTTACATTCTGCGGCGGGAACAGAAAGTGAGGTGCCGTCAAATGTCGCAATTGACACATCAGGAATGGGTGTGGGTTCAACAGGCGCTTCAGTAGCAGCAGGCGCTTCGGTTGCAGCAACTTCAGTAGCTGCTGCTTCGGTTGCTGGTGCTTCAGTGGCAGCGGTGCCACCACAAGCTGCAAGCACGAGGCTCGCAAGAACAACCAACGAAAGTAAAACAGAAATGTTTCGTTTCACGTTTCTCCTCCATAGAGAATTTTGGGGTTTGGATTTTCATTGTAGGAACAAGGGATTGATACTTTTATAGCAAAGAACCTCCTTCCAAATGATTGGCGGAATTATACACTAATACAAATGTAACGGATGACCGTGCTTATTCAACCCTACTGCAGAGGGGTCTTTCGGCCACAATCCCGCAATCCTCTCAGCACAGTTCGGACACTCGCCTGTGCTGGTAATGGCATAATCCTGGATGACATACCCGCTTCTTTTCACAAGCGGATAATTGCAGCGCGGACAATAAGTACTCTCATACTCCCCAACATTCTTCGGCAAATTCCCTGCGTAGACATACCTCAGCCCCGCCTCCCGCCCGATCTCCGCCGCGCGGACCAGTGTCTTTGCGTCTGTGTTGTCAGGTTCGGTCATCTTATAGTCTTTGTGGAACGCCGTCACATGCCAGGGAATATCCACAGACAAGCCTGCCAGAAAACGGGCTGCGTCCCACAACTCTTCATTTGAATCATTAAAACCTGGAATAACCAGAGTCACCACTTCCACCCAGAGACCTGCCTCACGCGCGCGTTTGATCCCGTCCAGTGTGTGCTGCAGCGTGCCGCCCAATTTGTGATATTTTTTTTCGCTCATGCACTTCAAATCAACCTTGTACGCATCCAGATAGGGCGCGATATAGTCCATTACTTCAGGGGTGTTATTTCCATTGGAAACATAGGCGCACATCAGGTCGTTTGCTTTGGCTTCC
>JAVBXV010000132.1 GCA_030824405.1 Anaerolineales bacterium
CAGTTCGGGCGTTCCCAGCCCATCTTTTCGCCGAAGTGACAGCCAAGGTCACGCAGGCGATAGTAAGTGGGGGAGGTGCGCACGTTGCGCTTGGAGAGTCTTTCCTCGCCAGGATAGTGAATGTCATAATATTGTGTGTAGGTTTCAAAGGTACGCGCGCGCGCATATTCAAGGCTGTTGTAATTGGGACCGAAGCGGCGCACATCGAGCCGCCACATATCCCACTCGGGGCTGCCATCCACGATCCATTCGGCCATCACTTTGCCGATGCCGCCTGCGCCTGCGAGTCCATGCGCACAGAATGCACACGCCACCCAGAACCCTTTGACGGATGTTGGGCCAAGCAAAAATTCGCCGTCGGGCGTGAAACCTTCGGGACCATTCAAGAGTTTTATTACTTCGGCATTTTCAATGGCAGGCACACGCCGAATGGAATTTTCCATCAAGGGCGTAAAGCGTTCCCAATCTGGCGGCAATAACTGGAACTTGAAATCTTTTGGAATGCCATTCATGCCAAAGGTGGCGGGTTGTCGTTCATAACCGCCTGTGACCAAACCGCCAACTTCTTCGCGCCAATAAACCAACAGATCAGGGTCGCGCAGATTTGGGAATTTATTGGTCACGCCTTCGATGGGCTTGGTCATAATATAAAGATGCGCCATCGGAATGACTGGCAGACTCAACCCAACCATTTTGCCGATCTCGCGTCCCCACATGCCAGAGGCATTGACCACGATCTCGGTCTTGATCGTGCCTTTGTCTGTCACCACTTCACTGACACGGCCATCTTTTAAGTTGATCTTTTCAACAGTGGTGTTGGTAAATATTTTTGCGCCGCGATTCTTTGCGCCAATGGCAAGCGCATTGGTCAAGCCTGTTGGGTCGATACTGCCATCGTTGGGAGTGTAGGCTGCGCCGAGCACTCCATCCAAAGACATGAGCGGGAACATATCCTGTGCTTCTTTGGCAGTGATCAATTCCATGGGCACTCCGAAGGAACGTGCCAACCCCACAAGACGTTTCGTCTCTTCCATTCTTTCAGCAGAACAGGCGAGGCGAACGCCGCCCACTTCACGCCACGAGGTATCCTGTCCAGTTTCTGCTTTGAGGCTGCGATACAGATCTGTGCTGTAATGCATCATGCGCGTCAGGTTTGCATCTGAACGCATTTGCCCTACAAGCCCCGCCGAATGCCACGTGGAGCCTGATGTCAATTCATGTTTTTCGACAATGACAACATCCTTCCACCCTAATTTTGTGAGGTGATAGGCGATACTCGCTCCGCCCACGCCTCCGCCAATGATCACCACTTGCGCCTGCGTTGGAAATTCTGACATGCTTGCTCCTATGAGAGAAAAATCTATAACAGAATTTTTTTGATAATAGACCACAGACAATGGACGATAGTCTGTGGTCTAATTTTATGTTTTCTGCCAGACAGAATCGGGTCTTGCCATTTCCGCCACAATGTCAAATGTGGAGATCGCGCCGAGGGGGAATGCGTCTGGGTCGTCTTTATCGATCACCACGAGCCGATGATAATGATTCTGGATCATCATGTCTGCCGCTTCACGCAGACTGGCGTGAATATCAATTGTCAACGCGGGGTGCATCACGTCACGGACGACGAGATCTCTATTCGCATCCTCTTTTGCGAAGCGCAGCAGATCATGTCCGCTGACTACGCCAAGGATCTTTCCTTTGACATCCACGACCAGCACGGAACGCCACCCTGCGGATGTCATTGCGCTTGCCGCAGATGCGATGGGTGTTTTTCCGCGGCAAACCAGGATCGCATCAGACATCACATCTCCAACGGTGTCACGTTTGGATTTGATGTCTTTTGCGATGCTGGCAACAAAATCAGAAAGGGAAATGATGCCGACTGGTTTTTGATTGTCTGTGACAAGAAAGCGGCTTACTTTTTTTTCAACGAACAGATCTACTGCTTCAGCGAGGGGAGTGTTTGCTTCAACAGAATCAACTGGCTGCGACATAAGATCCGCAGCGGTCAACTTCCGCATGGCTGCCAGGCTTTCCGAATCCGATGAAAGCCATTCGCCCGCCATCAAATCAAAATCTGTGATCAGCCCCATGATGCGCCCATCACGGTCTGTAACGAATAATGCATGAACTTTATGTTGATTGAGAAGGACAGCCACGTGCCCCAAGGTTGCTGTGGGTTTGCAGGTCATAACGCCAGGGTGCATGAGGTCTTTTACAAGTTTTGTCATGAAGACTCCAAATAAAAAGACCCGAAAGGTGTGTGGCTTCATTTTTTTTTACTTTTTGAAGCCTTGTGTCTGGGTCTACCTAGTGAAAGGAATTGAACGAATTATAATGAAAAAATCAAAAACTTGCAAATTCCTTCAAATTCTTATATAATCCGTCGAATGGGTAAGCCCCTCATTCCAGCACAACGCCGAGAAAGAATTCAGGAATATCTTGCAATTCATCAAATTGCGCGCACCGCCGATCTGATGAGTTTGTTGGAAACTTCTGAAGCCACTGTTCGTCGCGACCTGGAGTGGCTGGAACTAAAAGGAATTCTTGAACGCACGCACGGGGGCGCGATCTTAAATCAACGCGTGATCTTCGAACAGGAATACCAACAGCGCGCGCAACATTTTCCCGAAGAAAAAAAACTGATCGGTGAATTCGCCGCTTCGTTGATCGAAGAAGGCGATATTGTTTTTATCAACAGCGGCACGACCGCCACTCAAGTGCTTCAACATATCAAGCGTGATTCACGCATTACCGTGTTTACCAATAATGTGAATGCTGCTTTGGAACTCGGTGACCCAGGCTTTCACTACTATTTGACTGGGGGCGAATTCCAGCCACGTTCTAACTCTTTGGCAGGCCGCTTCGCACTGGACAATTTGGGGCTGGTCTTTGCCAACAAAGTGATTCTCGGCGTTGACGGATTCTCCCTAAAACACGGCTGCACCGTGCCCACACTTGCAGAGGCAGAAGTTGTACGCAGGATGATCGAACGCACCAAGGGACAAGTGATCGTTGTTGCAGATCGCAGTAAGTGGGGGGCAGTATCCAACTTCCCTGTGGCGAGCATAGACGAGGTGGATAAGTTTGTCACCGATGAAGGATTTTCCAGATCTGCGATTGCTGATCTGGCTGAACATTCCGTTGAGACTTTACTTGCAGGCAATGCGAGCGTAGCCGCTTAAACCAAAACCCTCAGACAACAGGTGAACTGAATGAAGACTCAAGCAGAGATCGTGATCATCGGTGGTGGAATTTATGGAGCACAGATCGCCTATCATCTTGCGAAGTTTGGGCGCAAAGATGTGGTGATCATTGAAAAAGGGGAGATCGCCAGCGGCGAGTCGTCTCATGCGGCGGGGCTGGTGACGCAGTTTGCCACATCGCAAGCGATGCTCAAGTTCCGCATGTATAGCATTGAGTTATACAGCGAGCTTGGATTGTTCAATCACGTTGGCAGTTTGCGCGTTGCTTCGAGTAAGGAACAACTCAAAGAGTTGGAAAGAAGCGTCAGCCGTGCGAAAGCATTGGGCCTTGAAGTGGATGTCATTTCACCTGATGAAGCCTTGAAGGTGATGCCTCAGATTTCCAAAGATAATTTATATGGCGGCATTTATCTGCCGCGTGATGGACAGCTCGACCCGTACACCACAACCACGTCTATGGCGCGGTTTGCAAAAGAGCTTGGCGTGGAAATTTACACCAACACGCGAGTGACGGGGATCAAACTGTCAGCGAAGGGCGAAGTTGAACGAGTAGTGACAGATAAAGGCGAGATCCGATGCGAGATCATCGTCAATGCCGCAGGAATGTGGGCGCCGCGTATCGCAGCCATGGCAGGCTTGCACATCCCAACCACTCCAGTAGATCATCAACATATTGCGTTGCGTTCCGTGCCTGGGCATGAGTTTTCACCTGAGACGCCGTGTTTGCGCGACCCCGATAATTTGGTGTACATGCGTCAGGAGCAGGGCGGGCTGGTGATCGGCGGCTATGAGCCGAAACCATTGCCGCGCTGGATCGATGGCACGCCGTGGGAACATGGCAGCAAGAGTTTCCCTGGTGACTTTGATCAATTCGAAATGCTGCTTGAAGGCGCAATTCGTCGGCTGCCGTTTTTGGATCAGGCTGGAATTATTACGTTGGTGCGTCACCCTGGCGCATACACTCCCGATTGCCAACCTTTGCTTGGACCGATGGCGGGCGCGCGCGGTATGTGGATCATGGCGGGCATGTCGTTGAATGGATACGG
>JAVBXV010000158.1 GCA_030824405.1 Anaerolineales bacterium
TTCAAAGTTTGCGTCTCCGCATTCAAGCCAACGAGGGAGATCTTTATATAGAAGAAAGTATCGTCACTGGTGATCGAAAAATTGACAATATCAAGTTCTGGCAAATATTCCATTTCATTTGCCGTGAATGGGCGTTCAAAACGATTCCTGAAAAATTCATCACCAACACGAACCACTTTTTTCTCGAATGACAACGCGCTATCGTTATCATGAGCCGTGGAGCGGTCTGTGATCCCTTCCGTTGGAATGGTTTTATGAACAATCACCTCGGCGGTTGTCTGAGCGGCCACTTCAGTGGCAGTCGCCGCAGATTCAGCAGTCACCACCACTGCTTCAGTGGCGTTTACAGGAACATTCGATATGGGGGTTGTATCAGGCGGCGTACTGCAAGCCTGTACCAACATCATTGTGATCGCTAACAAGAAAAAAACCTTCTTCATTCTCTTCTCCTAAATGTGACTGGTAAACGCATACTATATATCATAACCCCATCCTAAAAAAATGATCTAGAGATAAGAAATAAGTACCAGATTGTAAAATTATAACTAACAAACCGAAGGGTAACTGTCCGCAATATTACAATAGCATGTCAACTCAGATGTAAAAAACGCCTCCCTATATTAATCTGGTATATGATTCTATTTCAAGTAGAATTGATGCTTCATTGACGGTAAAAATAGCCTCAAAATCAAGAGTAAGCCCTTTCTTGCAGCGAAAATAATGCATAAAACGATAATAATATAAATCACATTCCTTCGCTTGACGCTTTAAAGGTGATGTGCTACCATCCAAAGTTGAATTTTGAAAGAGGAGAAAATATGAGGAACAAACAACGTGGTTTGCTGATAATCTTTACGCTGATAGTAACAACATCTTTGATCTCTGCTTGCACACAATCATTGTCAAGCGCCCCCGTCGCAACTGCCACCTTAATTCCAACAGGTCTATTCGTTTCACCCTTCCCATCTGTTGAGAATCCCATGGCTATGATCGAAGAGTTTGCAAAACAAACTGCAGCAGCACAAACTTCCGTCGCAGCTGGAACCACGACACCGGGTACCCCCGGCACAGCCCAGGTAGCCATTACGGGCACAGTCATCACCCCGCAATCAGGTACCACAACAACCCCTGCGGCAAGCACTCCCACAAACGCGATCCCAACTACACCCGTTGTAGTAGCTGCCACAGCCACCCCCAGTGGAGGAGCAACCGCCGTTCCCTTCGTTGCTGGCTCCCGCCCCGCTTCATACACATTACAAGCTGGCGAATTCCCTTACTGCATTGCACGCCGTTTCAATGTAGACCCCGATGAATTGCTCAGGATGAGCGGCCTTACCAGCCCAGATCTGTATTACCCTGGCTTGACTTTAAAGATCCCGCAAAGTGGAGCTTTCCCAGGAGCACGTATGCTGGCCTCTCACCCGTCCACATACACAGTGACATCTTCCGATGAAACCATCTACGGCATTGCCTGTAAATATGGTGACATTGACCCAGCCTCGATCGCTTCTGCCAATGGAATTTCAGCAGGCGCCGCCCTCACCGCTGGTCAGCAGATCAAGATCCCTTAATCTTTTGTGTTTCGTAAACAGCCCAGGCAACTGCTTGGGCTGTTTTTATATAAACAGGAGAAACCCATGCCTTTTGAATTAATTAAATCCGAACCTCTTATGCAGGGACGTGCCTTCAAAATTCGCCGTGACACAATGAGAACACCCGATGGCCGCGAAACCAAATATGACATCGTCGAACACGGTGGTTCAGTGGTTCTCATTCCAGTAGACAATGAAGGCAACCTGCTATTCGTCCGCCAATATCGCCACGCCGCAAACATGGACATGCTCGAACTGCCCGCAGGCACTCGCGATGGCGATGAACCATTTGAAGAATGTGCCGCGCGCGAAATCCGCGAAGAGACAGGTATGGAAGCGGGTACGTTGATCCAGATCGGTTCGTTCTACCTCGCACCGGGATACTCCACAGAATTCATGGGTGTCTTTCTCGCCACAGACTTGAAACATAATCCCCTCGAAGCAGATGACGATGAATTCCTGTCGCTGGAAAAAATTCCAGTTCGTGAAGCAATTCAAAGCGCGGAAAGAGGCGAGATTCCAGATGCCAAGTCGCTCGCCGCACTTTTAATGGCCAGACCTCATCTTGAAAAATATCTGGGTAAATAAATGAATAACAAACCCATGATGATCTTGATCGCGGGACCGTATCGTTCAGGCACGAACGACGATCCTGAAAAAATTCAGGCGAATGTCCATTTCATGGAAACATTTGCGCTGCCCATCTTCCACAAGGGACACATTCCCCTGCTCGGCGAATGGTTCGCGCTTCCGTTGGTTGCGCTGGCGGGCTCAAAAGAGATCGGCGACGAGCCGTTCAATGAAATTTTTCACCCCATTGCTGTGATGCTGCTGGAGAAATGTGACGCGGTCTTACGTATTGGCGGCGCATCCGCTGGCGCAGACCAGATGGTAAGCGTGGCAAAGGAAAAGGGCGCAAAGATATTCACCTCACTGGATGAAATTCCACAAGCGTAAAAAATACCAGAAAAAATCCATGTACCCCAAAACGGCGGTTTTCACCGCCGTTTTTTATTGCCACAATTCTTATCCGAAATATGACAACAGGCATAAGGATTTAAGTCATATATAACTAACGTAATTCGTCATCGGGGTATAAACTTGTAATCGTTATCAGAGTTTTTTCAATTTCAGGCATATTTGCCTTTCTTAAAGGAGCAAGCATGAAACAACCAGTTATTATGACCGACGGAAACGAGGCAACAGCAACCGTTGCCCACCGTTCCAATGAAGTGATCGCCATTTACCCGATCACCCCATCCTCCGGGATGGGCGAATTCTCAGATGAATGGTCTTCCAAGGGAAGAAAGAACATTTGGGGAACCGTCCCTCTCGTCGTGGAAATGCAATCTGAAGGCGGCGCCGCAGGAACCGTACACGGTGCACTGCAAACAGGCGCCCTCACCACCACCTTCACCGCATCTCAGGGCTTATTGTTGATGATCCCGAACATGTACAAGATCGCGGGCGAACTCACCAGTACTGTCTTCCATGTGGCCGCACGCGCACTTGCATCTCACGCGCTTTCCATTTACGGCGATCATCAGGACGTGATGGCTGTCCGCCAAACGGGCTGGGCATTGCTCTCCTCGGGCAGCGTGCAGGAAGCACAGGATTTTGCAGCAATTTCACAGGCCGCGACCCTAAAATCACGTATCCCCTTCATTCACTTCTTTGATGGGTTTAGAACTTCCCACGAAGTAACCAAGATCCTCTATTTGACGGATGAAGAACTCCGCCTCATGCTCGACGATGACCTGATTCGTGAACATCGAGCACGTGGACTCACCCCTGAGAAACCCGTCCTACGCGGAACCGCGCAGAATCCCGATGTCTACTTCCAGATGCGCGAAGCCTCCAACTCGTATTACGCCGCCACTCCTGCCACCACACAGGAAATGATGGACAAGTTTGCCAAGGTCACAGGCCGCCATTACAACCTCTTCGATTACAACGGACATCCTGAAGCCGAACGCGTGATCATTATCATGGGCTCAGGCGGCGAAGTTGTAGACGAAACCGTCAATTACCTCGCAAAGAAGGGCGAAAAGATCGGCTCACTGCGTGTGCGCCTCTATCGCCCATTCTCCATCGAGCATTTCATCAAGGCATTGCCAAAGAGCGTGAAATCCATCGCCGTTCTGGACCGCACCAAGGAACCAGGCTCCATGGGCGAACCGCTTTACATGGACATCGTAAACGCACTTTCTGAAGGCAAAAGATCGGAAATCAAGGTAATCGGTGGTCGTTATGGGCTTTCCTCCAAGGAATTCACCCCCGCCATGACCAAGGCCGTGTTTGACGAACTGTCCAAGCCCGAACCCAAGAATCACTTCACCGTCGGCATTAACGACGATGTTTCCCACACCAGCCTCGAAGTGGACTCCAGTTTCTCACTCGAATCTGATGGCATGGTCAGTTGTGTGTTCTTCGGCCTCGGCTCAGATGGAACCGTGGGCGCGAATAAAAACTCGATCAAGATCATTGGCGAAGAGACCAGCAATTTTGCCCAGGGTTACTTCTATTACGACTCGAAGAAATCTGGCACGGTTACCATTTCACATCTGCGTTTTGGCCCCCAGGCCATCCGTGCGCCTTATCTAATTGAAGCAAATCAAGCCAATTTTGTGGCTTGTCACCAGTATG
>JAVBXV010000192.1 GCA_030824405.1 Anaerolineales bacterium
CCGCCGCTGCAATTGATCGGGGCGCTCTTCCTTATCTTTCTGGCGGCCATGGGGTTGGGTGCATTATTAAGTGTTGGCGTGGAACGTTTTGGCTTCGCTCCCTTTCGCGGGCATTCCCGCCTTGCGCCGCTGATCGCCACGCTGGGTCTTTCCTTTATCCTCTTTCAAGGCGCATTGGTTTGGCGCACCTTTCAAGGTTCATGGATCCCCGGGGAGCATCGCAGTGTACCTGGCATCCCCGAAGTGCCCACAGATGGCATCCCTTCCTTTTTGCCTGAGATCAATCTGATCAAATATTTCAATCTGCCATTCAATTTGATCGTGCGCTTTAGCGATGTCTTTGTAATTCTCGTGGCGATCCTGCTTGTTTTTCTGGCCACCTGGTTCATGCAAAAGACAAACACAGGCCGCGCCATCCGCGCACTTTCACAGCATCCGCAAATGGCCGCGATCATCGGCGTCAATGTCAACCAGATGATACGGCGCGCGTTCGCCATTGGCGGCGCGTTTGCTGGCGCGGCGGGCTTTATCTTCGCGCTGTATTATTCACGCCCCTTTGGTTCGCATGGCGCGCAGAGCGGTCTCTTCGCATTCATGGCCGCGTTGTTGGGCGGCATTGGCAACCCAGTCGGCGCACTGGTCAGCGGGCTATTGATGGGTGTCTTCTCTTCGTTAAGCGATTACTATCTAACCGCACAATGGACACCTGCATTGATGTTGACTCTGCTTGTGGTTTTGTTTGTCTGGAAACCAACAGGCTTCCTGTCAGATGCGGGTGAGGTTGAATCTTCCAGCGCACGTGACTCTGTCATTTTGACGGCACCCGTTCGCGGGTCGGTGATGGTGCGCTGGTTCTTCATCCTCATTTTAATTCTGGCGCTCATTCCATTTTTTACACAGAGCGGTCAGGTGATCTTGCGGCTCGCAAGTATTTTTATTTTGCTCACGCTGGGCTTGAACCTAATTCTCGGCGCGGCGGGCCTGCTTGATTTTGGTTTCGCCGCCAGCTTTGGCCTCGCTGCGTATGTGACTGCCTTGCTCACCGCGAAAATGGATTTTATTTTTGTGTTGATCTTCGGTGCGCTCGCGGGCGCATTCCTCGGCTGGGTCAAAGGCGGCCTTGCCAAGCGTTTGCGCAGTGATTTTTTTGCGGTGGCCACGCTTGCCCTTGGATTACTCATTCGCCAGACGATCATCAACCTGGATTTTACTGGCGGCATGGGCGGCATTGGAGGAATTCCAGCGCCTCATTTCTTAACCCTTAGCCTGTTTAGCCAGAACGAAAAATATTATCTCGTCCTCGGCATGGTCGCGCTGGCGGTATGGGCAAGCCATCGCTTGCTCACGTCCCGCACGGGCCGCGCATGGCTCGCCCTAAGCGAAGACGAAACCGCGGCCCTCTCCGCTGGTGTGGACGTTGGCCGCGCACGCACGCAGGTCCTGATCATCGGCTCGATGTTTGCTGGCGTGGCAGGGGCGCTCTATGCAAGCACACTCTCCTTCGTGGAACCAGACCTGATGGCGTTTCACGTTTCAAGCATGATCCTGACCATGGTCATTTTGGGCGGGGCAGGCAATGTGGCGGGTGCAATGGTCGGCGCGGTGACGATCGTTCTGTACGACAAGGCATTCGTCCCACAACTGGCAGACTGGCTGGCCTTGATCTGGCCCGCCAACGCCGCCATCGGCTCCGTCCCAGACATTCGCGGAACCAGTTTCTTTAACTTTGGTATCGCCTTGTATCTAACAGTTCTCTTCCGCGCCCGAAAGAAGTGAGACACAGGCACTTGACATGTTTTTTACGATGAAATAGAATTGGTAGGTAATCAAATCTTACAGAAAAGGAGGCACTAAACTAATGGAAGTCATCTCAGTACGTTCCCCAAAATATTTTGACGTGCCTCTTGTGCGTGTTGTTTTTGCGTAGCTATTAGCTTTTTGCATACCAACCGCAGGCGCGTCTCGCCCTGCGGTTTTCTTTTTAACTGCCGCAGGCGATAAGTGCCTGTGGTTTTTCTTTAAATATAGTCCTGCTCAACAGGGCAGGGTACATGGAAATAAATGATCAACATGAATACCAACGATTACATCGATCTTTTCGACGAGCTGGAAGACGGCGAAGAATTAAATAATTTCATCAACAAGGATAAGCGCAGACAGCGCTTCCCTGAAAAGCATTTCAAAGATGTTCGCAACGCGAGCGCGGGGTTTGTTGCTCCGCAGGACGACTCTCTCGGGAGTTTCAAATTTACCTACAAAGCTGCGCGGTTCGAAGAATGGTGGCTGCTGGATTCTCTTGGCAGTTTTTACGAGTATCAGTGGATCAAGGATGTCTTGCGCCGTGTAAAAGGCGGCAAGGAGGCATCTGTCTATCAATGTCTTTCGGGACCCGCTGTTAATGACAGGCTGGCTGCCGCAAAAGTCTACCGTCCACGCGCGCTGAGAAATTTACGCAATGATGGCGTCTATCGCGCAGGCCGCGCAGATTTGGGTGCAGACGGTAAAGTGGTCATCGACGATGGTCAACTCCACGCCATGCAAAAGAAGACAGAATACGGGCGTGAGCTATTGCATCAATCCTGGATCGCGTATGAATTCACCTCGCTGCAGGCATTGCACGCGGCTGGAGCTGATGTCCCGCAGCCGTACACCATGGCGCATAACGCCATCCTGATGGGATACATCGGCGATGAAGAAATGTCCGCGCCTGCGTTGAGCGAAGTCAACCTGGAAAGAAGCGAAGCCGCTAAAGTATTTGACCGCGTCCTCTATAACCTTGATATCTTTTTGAAGAACGAAAGGATACACGGCGATCTCTCAGCCTATAATATTTTGTATTGGGATGGAGACATATCGATCATCGATTTTCCGCAGGTGGTTTCACCGCATGTAAATAAAGACGCCTTCACTATTTTTCAGCGTGACGTGAAGCGCGTTTGCGATTACTTTGCCAGGCAGGGCATCAAGTCTGATGCACAGAAACTGGCAGAAAAAATGTGGTCATCCTATGGCTACCAGATATTTGAGCCAGAAGTTATCGAGTGAACGAGGTGAAGGATAAGCAGAAGGCTCGCCAGCCTGCCTTTTCTTATCCTTCGCAAAAACCGTTACAATTGGATTATGAAAAAAGATTTGTCGGAAGTTTTATTGAAGGAGAAGATGATGAGAACAGGAAATATTCGCAATGTATCTCTTTGGCTGGCGCTGCTCCTGTTCATGCTTGCATGTGCAGTCCCTGCTCTGGCTCCTTCTTCTCCCACGCCAATTGTTGCAGGTCAATTACCAGAAACGCTGGATGCCATCATTGAGCAAACTGCGGCGGCCGCACAAACACAAACAACCACCGCGCTGCCCTCACTAACATTCACTCTTACTCCAACCCGCACACCAACCATAACGCCAACCGCAACACCAACGTTCTTCTTTTCCCTTTATACACAGACGCCTATTCCTATTCCAACAGAGGCTTACTTAACACCGTTGGTTGAAAGTGGTGGAAGCAGCGGTGGAAGTACAACAGGCGGACTGGGGACGATCAACTATACTGGCCAGGAATGGACTTGTGCCATTGTGGGTAGAAGTCAGCCAAATGGCGCGGTTGTCAAAGCGGGTACCAGTTTTTATGTGTATATTACTTTCGTAAATACAGGCACAAAGACCTGGCCTAGCCAGGGTGTTGATTTTGTTTATAAAAGTGGTTATCGGCAGGTAGGTGGCCCAATTATGGATATCCCTAAAACAGTCCCGCCAGGAAATAGTCTCAAAGTTGGGGCGATGTTTGAAGCACCGAAAAAAGAAGGTGACTACACTTCGATCTGGACACTAAAAGTTGGGAACAATCCTTTTTGCGGCGTGAAGATCACTTTTAAAGTGAACTGAGATTATGTCGCTGCGAGGCGTACTTGGTTTGCCGAAGCAGTCTCAGACTAACGTGATTGCTTCGGCGGAAAGAACAAATGCCCGCCTCGCAACGACATGGCTGAGTAGTTAAGACTTCCACGCACACAGTTGCGGAAGTCTTATTATTTTTTATGTTTTCCCCATAATCCGTAACCTTCATTTCTACGCTGTTCACGCCGCTCATGCTGTTCGTGGATCTGTTCTACATGGTCCGCTTTTTCCTGAATGGCCGCCTCAAGCCATGAACGGCCTTTCTCTGCGGTTGCGTGACTGCCTGCACCATACGCGCCCGTCTTTGTGTCATCGTCCCAGGGCGGATTGGCGATCAGTGAGCCAC
>JAVBXV010000216.1 GCA_030824405.1 Anaerolineales bacterium
GCCGCCCACGTGCCCCGCTTTGTTATTGGAGAAGACCACATCTGTCAGGGTTGGCGAACTCTGATAGTTGTACATGCCAGATCCATATCTGGCCGAATTGTTGGAGAAGGTGACATGGTTTAACGTCGGATTACTGTTACCTTCATTGACCATGCAGCCCTTGTTGCTGGATGAATTATTGTCAAAGACGACCTCATTCAGTATCGGGTTGCTGTTCGCGTAATTGCCCATACAACTGGCATCGATGGCTTTGTTGCCTGTAAAAGTGACATCGTTCAGCACGGGATTACTACCGCGATCGTTAAACATGCCAGCCGCACCCCCGGCGGTATTGGCTATGAAAGTAACATGGGTGAGGACCGGGTTGCTGGCGAACGAGATGTACATTGCACCTCCACCGTAGTAAGCCGCTCCTTTGCCAGCTGTGTTGCCAGAAAAGACCAGGTTGTTGAGCGTGGGACTGCCAGCCTGCATGAACATCCCCCCGCCAAAGCCATGAATATTAGGAGGTCTCTGGCTGGCGTAACCGGCTGTGATGACAAAACCATCCAGGATAGCCGTTTTATCCACTCTGCTGCTGAAGACAACGTGATAGGCGTTCTTCCCAACAATATTTGCCGTATTCGTCACCACCCCATTGGAATCGGTACGATCGTCATCCCCGAGGTCGCCGCTCAAAACTGTAATATTAGTTTCCCAATCTCTTTGATCGCGGGCAGTTTCTGTCCCAGAAAAGCCCCCATAAAGTGCCACCCCATCTTTGAGCTGAAAACTGGCATCCAGGGAGCTTGTATCCGCAGCAGGCTTGTAAATACCAGCCTGCACCCAGATCTCGTTGCCGACACCCGCTGCAGTCAATGCAGTCTGTAGCCCGCAGGCATTCTCCCAAGAATCGCAAATCTGGCTGGTGCCATCCGAGCTGACATACAGAACATTAGCGGACATTCGGATGAAGAATATGACCACGGTAGCAATAACCAGTACGCCAATGCAGATCAGAATTCCAATCAAGAAACGGTCTTGCTTCATGACACACCTCCGATGGGATAGACAAAGGACACAAATGAAGGCTGTGGTTACAAATTTTCCGCTTTGCGTCTTTCAGAAGCTACAAAAAAGAGAGCATCCGAGTCGGTACAAGATGACTGGTATGAGATTATTAATACGCGAACATAACTGTCACTGAGTGTAATAACTCAGAAGTGACAACAGTAAATAAGGCAAAGGCTCCAATGTAACCACATATGACCCATGGCGTGATCCTGCCTTTAAAGAGTCGCTTGCTAAGCATCCGTTCAATTAAGCGTACAACTATCCAGGCTGCCATCACGCTATTGATTGTAATGAAAATGAGAATAGACCAGTTTCCTTGCACAATATCGGCAATAAGCCATCTGTCTTTACCAATCCATCCCCCCAATAAAATACCCGCACCTGTAATTAGAGGCCATATAAGGCTGGCATGCGGACGAATCCCCATAAATGTGATACCTATCCCAGTTGTGAGGCCAACGATGGCACCAAACGATCCCCATATGATGGCAGGAGCAAGCATGTTCAAAGATAACTCTTCAAAGTACGTTGCCCCAGAGTAAATGCCGCTTCGCATTGTAATATCAGCGAAACTTACTATTGTGGCAATAAGAATGCTTGTGACCGTGGCAATAAGAAAACCTATGATAGGACCTATGGTGGCGCCAACAAAAAACACAATGATCTTATCTAGGATACTTTTGAACATTCTTACCTCCTTCAAACTTTACAATCTGAATATCAGTTGGCAGAAGGAGACTTGTGTTTTGGATCACGTCACTACCATTTAACGAAGGTGCATACTAAAAGCAGTCAAAATAACGGACTTGTCCAATAACATTATACAGAGTTTGTATTGCCAATATCAATAAGATATTGGCAATACAAACTCTGTAATATAGAAGGTTGGTGAGAGTAATATCCGATATTGTTAGAGAAGCGTGCTAACGGTTTGTGTTACCTGCGCTGGGGCGGGGATGGCGAAGCCGTCCAGCCAGAAAAATGCTAAGGCGTAGAAAACTGCTTGAGATTGCCGCAGACTCCCACACGTCAGGTGCACGCTAGCCTGCGTTTAGGATTGAAGACTTCTATATTTTAACCAATTATGTATTTCGTAAATCATAAATGCCAACATTAATAAACCGATAATAATTACGGCGGACATATTTTTACCAATCACAATAACCATAACGATGGCAATCAAAGTGCCGATGATTGAACGCCCTGCGTCATTTTGTTTTCGCCGATAAATTTCGTTATTGATTTCAGTGTCACTTGGGTAAACGGATTCCGGAATTCGTGAGCGTATTTCAGACAAAAAACCTTGAGGGTTTTTGAATAAAAAAAGGTTGACATTGATTTTCGTTTCAGAACCAACAAGGATTATTCCGCCAGTCGTTATATTTCGAATCTCTTTTACATCTTGCCAGCGAAGGAATTTTGAACCGAAAATGGATGGTTGCTCAATTACGCTGTCATTATATTTTGTCATCAATTGGATAATCGGCAAAGAGGAAATATAAGCAAAAAACAGGAAAATACCAGCATAAATCGGAAAGCAGATAGCCGATGTTCCGCCAATTGTGAATTTCACGAAGGTGAAAATAAAAGCAAACGCGACAATCATCATAATTGTCGTAAGTACCCAGACCAGAGATGACGAACGTTCAAAAGGATTGCTATTCATTCTTTATCGTTGATTTACCCATAAGCCAGCAGGCTAACGGTTTGCGTTACCTGCGTGTGGGCGGGCGTGGACAATGTTTGAGATGTAGGAAAAAACCCGAAGCCAGAAAAATGCTCCTAAATCGCGCAGACTCCCACACGTCAGGTGCACGCTTTGTTGGGCGGTTTTATGGTATCACCCAACTACATAATTCGCCAGTTCGACTGACTACTAACAGTTTGTTGTTATCTGAAAACCAAATCATATCCCCGCCAAAATCCATAGGCGCAGGCTTTTCAGGCGTAGGCACTTCAATAGAACAATATAAATCAACATACGGCTCTCCGGATTGCGATGAATATACATGAATGTTGTTGAGCGAATATTCATCATAGACAAAATATTTTCCATCTGGCGACCAAGCACCAAACCATTTTGCCCTTTCTAAGAAATACTTTTTTTGACTTAATTCCATATCCCAAACTGTTAGAATGCCAGAACATCCATCAACGGTAATTAGAGATTTTCCATCTGGTGACCACTTCACTTCGCTAACGCCAGAACAACCGCCATAGGCGGGACTAGGAAAAGGTGAATTCATATTCCAAGCAACGTTTTGAAAATCCGCTTGCTTATTAATATGACTGTCACTCAAAATATGTTCCTTGCCACTTTCAATTTCCCAAATTCTTACCCCGTGTTTCTGAATGCTGCTCAAAGCAATAAAAAAATTATCAGGAGAGAAATCCATATTCCAATAGTAATTGAAATCATCTATTGGAGTCTCCAAAATAGATTGTTGTGTATTTGAATCCCATATGTTCATTTTCCAATGCTCTCCTTCACTTCTAAACAAACTTGTTGAAGCCAGCAAGTTTCCATTATGCGACCACACCAAGTTTGCAGCATAAGCATTTTCTAATGACAGTTGACCTATCTGTTTTTTTGAACTTATATCCCATAAATTGATTTGATTATCAATGCCTGAAGCCAATGTGTTACCGTCTGGTGACCAAGCAATGGGGAAAAAAGTATATCTGAAAGTCGTTGAAGCGTTTTCGGCGTAATTCATTTCCCAAATAAGAGACTGGGTTTTTATATCAAAAAGCCAAATTCCATTAAAGTTTGACGCCGCCAATTTTTTACCATCAGGACTTATGGCAACTCGATACATAAGATCTAACTTGGAAAAGTCAAATTTTACATATTCAGTTGCTTGAATTGGAGTCAAGGGTGTTTGGGTAATCGGCGGATTGCTTGGCGGTAGAGTTGGAGCAGTAGTAGAAGTGAAGGTCGGAGACGGAATTAGTGTATTTGTTGAAGTTGGAGCAGCCGTTGTAGTTGGCTCGATAGAAGTTTGACCATTACAAGCCGTTAGTAAAAAGATAAAGCATAAAAATATTGAAGGGGATAGTGAGGTTTTATGTTTCATTAGTTTAATTTTGCAAGGAACCGCCCAACGGTTTGCGTTACCTGCGCTGGGGCGGGGACGGCGAAGCCGTCCAACTGGAAAAAGGCTAAGGCGTGAAAAAGGCTT
>JAVBXV010000112.1 GCA_030824405.1 Anaerolineales bacterium
CTCCCGCATGAAAGTGTCATTCAGGAATATCAGCGTTCCACCATATTCGTCCTTCCCTGCATCACCAGCTCAAATGGCGACCGCGATGGAATTCCAAATGTCATCCTTGAAGCAATGGCGATGCAGCTGCCAGTTATTTCCACCCAGCATTCGGGCATTCCCGAAGTGATCAAGAACGGCTACAACGGCATGCTTGTCCCGCCTGCAGATGCGTATGAACTGGCGTACGCCATTGCCACGTTGATCGACGATCCATATACGCGAACCCAACTGGGAAATTTTGGACGAAGAACCGTCATGGAAAGATTTAATTCAATGCAAAATGCCGAACTCCTGCTGAATGAAATGGTCAAAACATGAGCGCAAGTTTTCCATTTTCCACCTTCGCAGGTCGTTCACTTTTTCTCGTTTGGGGACCTCCCAGCCACGGGCCGCGCAGCCAGGTCTTCGCGAAGGAATTGGGCATCCGCGAAATCCATTTTGTGGATGTGACCTCCAAACGAGGCGCATGGACAGCCCCTTTCAAATATACGCTTCAAGCTCTGCGGACCTTTAGCCTGCTTCAGCGAAAAAAGCCGAATCTCATCTTTGTGCAAAGCCCGCCCGGGCTCGCCGTGCTGGTCGTATATCTCTACTGCACGATGACAGGAAGTCATTACATCGTGGATGCCCACAGCGCGGCGCTGCAACTTCCATTTTGGACAAAGCCGCGCTGGTTCTGGAGTGCCCTCGCCCGCAAAGCATTGCTGACCATTGTTACCAATGAACACTTTGAAAAAATGTTGATCGAGTGGGGCGCACGCACATTGATTCTGCACGACATTCCCACAACCTTCCCCCATGGCGAGCCGTACCCAATGAACGGCGATTTCAATATAACGGTGGTCAACACTTTTTCACTTGACGAACCGCTGGAAGAAATATTGAAAGCGGCACAAGAAATGAACGGCGTGAAATTTTATGTCACAGGAAAAGTGAGCCGCGCTTCCTCATCGATACTTGAGCGTACACCAAAGAATGTCACATTTACAGATTTTCTCAGCACGGAAAAATATTATGCATTAATGCGTACCAGCCACGCTGTGATGTGCCTGACGACTCGCGATCACACCATGCAAAGAGGCGCGTGCGAGGCGCTCTCAATGGGTAAACCCATTGTCACATCACACTGGCCGCTGTTACAGGAATATTTCAACAAAGGCACAGTCCACGTGGATAACACGAGTGACGGAATTCGCAACGGCGTGGATGAAATAAAAACTAATTATGAAAGGTATCTGTCAGGGATACGGGAACTGCAGGGTAGTCAGCAGGCTGAATGGCAGAAAAAGATTGGAGAGTTGGTCACACTGGTAGGGTCCGCGTTGGAGGCGTAGCTTCCAAATAAAAAGATCTTTATCGATTAATCATCAGGAGGTTTTAATGTCTACGATCAGTATTTTTGGTTTGGGATATGTTGGCGCTGTTTCACTCGCATGCCTGGCAGAGAATGGGCACAAAATGATCGGCGTGGATGTCAACCCACTTAAAGCGGAGATCATCAACGCGGGCCGCAGTCCGATCATCGAGCATGGCTTGGAGGAAATGATCAAAAGAGGTGCAGCTTCAGGCACCATTCGCGCGACGATGAATACACACGAGGCGATCCACAATACAGATATATCCTTCATTTCTGTGGGAACACCCAGCAATGGCAATGGCAGTTTGGATTTGAGCTATGTTGAAAAGGTGGCGCGGGAAATCGGCAAAGCACTGACAGATAAAAACCAGTATCACGTTGTCATCCTACGCAGCACAGTTCTGCCTGGCACAACCGAAGAGTTATTGATTCCCATTCTTGAACAGGAATCTGGAAAAAAATGCGGCGTGGATTTTGGCGTATGCTTTAACCCTGAATTCCTGCGTGAAAGCACAGCCGTCAAAGATTTTTACGATCCACCTTTCACCGTGATCGGCGCGGAGGATGACAAGGTGGCCGATATTGTACAGGGGCTGTATTCCATGCTGAATGCGCCGCTGCGGATTGCCTCCATCCGTGAAGCGGAAATGATCAAGTATGCGTGCAATGCCTTTCACGCACTCAAAGTGACGTTTGCCAACGAGATCGGAACCGTCTGCAAGGCTGCTGGTATCGACAGCCACAAGGTGATGGAAATCTTCTGTCTTGATACAAAGTTGAATTTGTCACCCTATTACCTTAAGCCTGGATATGCCTTCGGCGGCTCCTGCCTGCCGAAAGATCTGCGTGCACTCGTTTACCTGGGACGTCACTTTGACCTGTCTCTGCCAGTTCTTGAATCCATCATCCCCAGCAACGAACTTCAAATGGAACGCGCGTATCGAATGGTCACACAGGCTGGCAGTAAACGCGTTGGTGTGCTTGGATTCAGTTTCAAAGCTGGGACAGATGACCTGCGCGAAAGTCCAATTGTGGAACTGATCGAACGCCTGATCGGCAAAGGGTACGAGATTCAAGTCTATGATAAGAACGTCTCTCTGGCGAATCTATATGGAGCCAACCGCGCCTACATCGAAAAAGAGATTCCGCATATTGCACAACTGATGCGCGACAACATCGAAGACGTGATCGAAAGCAGTGACGTGATCGTGATCGGCAACAATTCACCAGAATTTCAAAATGTGCAAAGCCGTTACAACGGTCATCATGTAACGATTGATCTGGTACGCGCCGCTGGCAAGGAAGTGGTGAGTAGCGCAAAATATCACGGGATTAGCTGGTAGAACACAAGCAATATTATGTCAAAACAAAATTCCGTCCCAAACCGCCATTGCATGATCGTGCATGCCCATTATCCATTGGGTGAGCCACGTGTGGAACGTGAAGCGCAGGCGCTCATCAACGGCGGCTATGAAGTGGATGTGCTCTGCCTGCGCAGCGAGAAAGAGCTTGCCTTCGAAGTTGTGGACGGCGTCAACATTTATCGCCTGCCTGTTAAACGTGACAAAAGCCGCGGACACGCCGCACAACTTGTGGAGTATCTTGTTTTTTTCATGCTAGTAGTCCTGCGGCTGCTCTCCCTTCATCCGCGCCGAAAATATAAAACCCTGCAGGTTCACAACCTGCCAGACTTTCTCATTTTTTCCACAATGATTCCCAAACTTGGCGGGGCACGCGTCATTCTTGATCTGCATGATCTGATGCCCGAATTCTTCGCTGGGACATATAAACAAAGCATGGATAGCCTGCCCGTCCGCATCTTGAAATTTCAGGAGTGGATCTCGTGTCGTTTCGCAGATCACGTGATCACGGTCACAGATCTATGGCGTAACACGCTTATCGAGCGCGGCGTTCCTGCGCACAAGGTAAGCGTCGTGATGAATGTGGCAAATAGTCACATCTTTAATGGGCAGACCGTGAAGCGCACACTCAACGGCGATCATCGCTTCAAGTTGTTCTATCATGGCACGCTTTCGCAGCACTATGGCATCGACCTGATCCTGCAAGCTGTAGCCCAGTTAAAGGATAGTATTCCGCAGCTCCACCTCACGATCCATGGCCGCGGAGAATATCTGCAAAGTTTGCTTGATCTGGCAAAGGAACTCCAGTTAAACGGTCAGGTCACATTTAGTACCAGCCTCATGCCAATGACAGATCTGCCAGCCTATATCAGCCAGGCTGATCTCGCGATTGTCCCCTATCGTCGTGATGTGTTCACCGATGGGGTCCTGCCAACCAAATTAATGGAATATACAGCACTGCATGTGCCAGCCATTGCGGCGCGCACACCCGCCATTGAATCCTATTTCCACGAAGACATGGTGCAATATTTTCCAGCGGAAGATATTAACGCACTTTGTAATGCCATTGTTTATTTATATAACCATCGCGAACGGCTGCAACAACTATCCGTAGAATCCAACCGCTTCAATGAAAAATATGCCTGGGAAAACATCGCCGGGCAGTATTTGGGGTTGGTCAATCAGTTGGCAGTGACGCAAAATTCAACACATCATCAGTAAGCCAAAAAGTACACACTGCGGGACCACAGAAAAATATGATACGCCCAAATCGCATAAAAAAGAGAAAGAAGAGAGGGAGTGAGTCAGCCAAAGCAGGCCAAGAACAAAACACAATCGATAAAGCGGAACTGAAGTTATAGTTGTGTTGGCTACTTACCCCATCCGTCAGTTTTTTAAGGGCTGAGAAAGAAACACCAACCGATGGGCAAGTTTCTTTCTTCTATAATATAGAAGAGTTGTGATTAG
>JAVBXV010000191.1 GCA_030824405.1 Anaerolineales bacterium
CCAGAGAAACCACATCGCCCGCTTTAAGAACGACCGGGCCAGCGAGACGCTGTCCATTTACGAACGTGCCATTGGTGGAGCCAAGGTCTTCAAGCACATATTTGCCGCCCTGAAAAGTTAGGCGCGAATGTTTGCGTGAAACTTCTGCATCATTGATCGCAACACCGTTATTTGAATCACGTCCAATGGTAAGTTGATCCCCATCAAGAGGAAAGGTCACGCCCGGCGTTGGGCCTGACCGCATCACAAACTGGAACTGGGCCATTTTCTTCTCCTCAAAAAAACAAAATACTTAAAATGATTTTAGTTAGTTTACAATCTTCGGTCTAAAAAGTCAATTCATTATGAGTGGTACAAAGGTTATACCCCAAAATCTTCCAACTAGATCGGTTGTGTTTTGCTATGACGCGGCAGGAAAATGGAAAATACAGTCCCTACCCCAATTTTGCTTTTCACTTCAATACGCCCGCCATGCCCATGAACGATCTGTTTACAAATGGAGAGGCCGAGTCCTGTGCCTGCCACCCGCGATTCGTGTTCGCGCACACGGAAAAACTTCTCAAACAAATGCGGTAACGACTCATCAGGAATGCCGAGGCCGGTATCCTGAATGAAAAGTGTCATCTCACTCTCTGAAGCTTCAGCCCGCAGCATCACGCTCCCATTTGGACGGTTATATTTAATGGCATTGCTAAGCAGGTTTAACAATACCTGCTTTATCTTGTCACGGTCTGCATCCAAAAGAGGCAATCCTTCCGGCGATTCCACGCGGATCTGAATATTATCCTCAAGTGCCTTGGCCGCCATGACGTCTTTACATTCATACATCAGGTCTGCAATGCTGAAGGGATTTTTACGGAATTGCACACGACCAGATTCCAGGCGTGCTAGATCAAGGAACGAAGAGGCAAGCGCATTCAGGCGCATGGTTTCGCTGTGAATATTCTTAATGATCTGATCGCGCTGTTCCTGAGACATTTCCGGGCGCAGTAAAAGATAAGTGGCCGTACTTAAAGAAGCCAAGGGAGTACGCAGTTCATGCACAAACTCAGAGATCAAATCTGATTGCTGGAAGAGACGCGCATTCTCGATCGCAACAGCAGCCTGCGCGCCAAGCACCAGGAGCATGGATTCATCTGTATCTGTGAATTTTCCCTTGTGCTTATTCAACGCCTCGAGAACACCAACGATCTTGTTCTTTGTTACCAGTGGAATTCCCAAAATAGACTCAGTGGAGAAACCAGTGGTTTCCTCCACATCTGAATAGAAGCGCGAATCCTCATGGACATTGGCAATGCGCACCGACTTGCGATTGGTGACGATCCAACCTGCAATGCTTCCATCCAATGGGACAACGATACCGCGGCGGGTGGATTCATCCAGATTTGTGGAAACTTGAAAATACAATTGTCGCGATGTATCATCGTACAACAAAATGGAGGCCGCCTCTGACCCACTGATCTCAGCCGCGGCATGTACAATTCGTGACAGCAAAATATCCAGGTCCAGCGTGGAAGCGAGATCGCGTGCAATATCGATCAAGCGGCGGTAACCATCCAGACGTTCAGTTTTAATTTCAGCCATTTAACACTCTCTCTGCGATCGCAGGGAGGACAGTTGCAATATCCTCCGGGATCACCACATCGGCGCGAACATTTAAGTAAGTAATTGAATTATTGATAATGATCAAATGCGCACCACGGTCCAAAGCCTGCATGGGTAACCCCGCAACAGGCAACACTTCCAAAGAAGAACCCACCACAATCATCAGGTCACATTGACGTGCCGCCCGCTGCGCCTGAAACCAGGCAGTTTGCGGCAATTGTTCGCCAAATAGAATTACATCTGGTTTGAGGGTCTTGCCGCATTTTGGGCAAAGCGGGTTCTCGCCATTCTTATCGAACGCGCTCAAATAGCCCGCAGACTCTACTCTGGCATAACACTCGGTACAAGTTAAAGTTCGCATTGTTCCATGCATTTCGATCACCGAGAATGAGCCTGCTTTCTGATGAAGCATATCTATGTTCTGAGTGATAACGGAACGAAGCCGTTCGGCCTTTTCCAACTGTGCCAGCGCCACATGTGCCGCATTGGGCAACGCGTTGAATATCTGGCTGGCCAGCGGACGAAACCAATCGAAAAACTTTTCAGGATTTGTACGAAACGTACTGAGCGACGCCACTTCCAACGGTTCATCTCTGGACCACAAACCTGATCCCTCAGAACGAAAATCAGGAATCCCAGACGGAGTGGATAGCCCAGCCCCTGTCAACGCAACTGCATGTTTTGATTGACGGATCAGATCCGCCGCAAAATCAATAGCCGTTTGCGTTTGAGGAGAAAAGAGGGTCATTTAGTCTTTTCGCGCTCAAGGACGCTGTCAGCAATTTTCAGAAACTGCTGCGCCGTTACATTGGAAGGCTGCGAAATGACGGCAGGTGTCTGCATACGCGCGGCCTGCATGAACAATTCGGGAGCAGGGGTCAATGCACTCATAATGGTGTGGCCCAATTTTTCCTGCACCTGATTCAATGACATCTGAGCTTCAGACCGTACACGGTTATTCAACACCGCGCCAATACTTTTACGATCGATCTTTAGTCCCGTGATCTCATCGATCAGTATTTTTGTGTGATGGATCGCGCCCGCAGTACCTTCCAGCACTACGATGCGTTCACTGCACATTGGAAGGAGTCTCTGCACGAATAACGGCAGCCCCACTCCAAGGTCCAGAACAACGAAGCGGGCAAACATCGAAAGCCGTGAAACCAACGCTTCATAATTTTGAATCTGCGAAATATAAGTCACATCACTGGGCTTTTCAGAAGCCAGCAAAACTTTCAATCCTGAGCTATGCGGAACCAGGGCTGATTGCACCTTTTCGCGCGTTACTTCCGCCATGGTGCCATGCAGAAGTTCGGTCAACATGGTTTGTTGCGGAAGACCAAGGTCCATAGCCAGCGTGCCCTGCCCGGGTGTCAATTCTGCCAAAATTACATCTGCCTGCGTACGCGTATAAAGACTCGCAGCCAAATTGGATGCCACAGAAGAAACACCCAACCCGCCGCGCGCAGAAAGAACGCCGATCACATATCCATGTTTCTCATGAGAAGCAGTGACGATTTCCTCGGGTGATTTTGGTGTGGAGCGGGCCAGCAAAGCCTTTACATGTGCCTGCAATTCAGTGGGATGCGTGGGCTTCGTGAGATAGTCATCAGCCCCCACTTCAAAACCAGTCACCTTATCGTCCAACTGGGTCTTGGCTGTAAACATTAAAATCGGAATTGTTACTGTTGCAGGATTCTTTCTAAGACGACGCGCAACCTCATACCCATCCATATCGGGCATCATTACATCCAATAAAATAAGGTCTGGCTTTTCCTCAAAGGCCTTGGCCAATCCTTGAACCCCATTAGGCGCCGCACTGATCAGATACCCTAACTTCTGAAGCATCAAACCAACAAGACGCAGTGTGTCCATATCATCATCAATGATCAAAATTTTTTCGGGCATTTTTTACCTCTGCGTATGTGAGAAACCAAATCGCAATAATTATAACGGATAAGTAAATGGTTAGATATTCATTATACTTGCTTGTGCTATAATAAAAATGCAACGGACAAGCTCCCATTTTTTACGAAAGCAACATCCGCTTATGGGGATGACAGGCTTCGACGGGAGAGGCTGGTTCCGAAATGCGAGCCGAGCGCGCACCGAACTCGTAAAATCAGTGCAAACTTTAAGTGCCAACCGCACTTCATACGCTGCTATGCCCCTCGCCGCCTAAGGCGAACCATAACAGTACAGTCTCTTAGGAGACTGCGTCCACCGGCACCGCCCTCTATCGGGTGACGGAGCGGGCGAAACAAAGATAGAGTGCTGCGTATGACTCTGCTAAATACGCCTAAGACCAGCAGATGGTCACAGAGTTACCTGCCCGCCGAGATCTCTGTGATGACTAAATTCGGCAGGCTACGCTCGTAGATTTTCGAGAGTCGAATCTTTCGGACGCGGGTTCAATTCCCGCCATCTCCACACATACGATTGTCCAGCAGTTCACCTGCTGGACAATCGTGTTATAAGGTACAACATGAAAAAATATTTCCTCTTTGGATGTCTCCTCCTCATTACTGCCTGCCAAACAACCGCTCCAACGCTGACGGTTGAATCTACACCAACTACAGCGCCTCAAACCACGCTCGAACCTGCCACAGTTACTGAGGC
>JAVBXV010000305.1 GCA_030824405.1 Anaerolineales bacterium
GAGGCAAAACCAGCATTTCGTTGACGACTCATCGGTCTTCATGGTATTATTCGCTCGCTAAAAACCAGCCCAAGGCTGGATTTGTGTGTCTATAAGAGGAGTAGCTATAAGCGCCAACGAATTTAGAGTGAATGAAGGCATCCGCGTTGCGGAGGTTCGCCTGATCGGGCCCGATGGAGGCAATGTAGGTGTTGTTTCCATTAAGCAGGCCTTGCAAATTGCCCGCGATGCCGAGATGGATCTTGTAGAGGTCTCTCCCGGCGCCACGCCCCCTGTTTGCCGCGTAATGGACTTTGGTAAGTTCATTTATGAAAAGGCAAAGAAGGAGCGCGAGGCTAAAAAATCCCAGACAAAGATCGAAGTGAAAGAAATTCGTCTGCGTCCGAAGACCAACGAAGCCCACCGCGGCTTCAAGGTGGATGATGCCCGCCGCTGGCTGAATCAGGGACACAAAGTTCGCGTGACCATTAAGTTCCGTGGCCGCGAAATGGATTACCCTGAGATTGCGCTCGAAGATCTGAAGGAAGTTACCCAGGCGCTTTCCGATGTAGCTGTAGTTGAAGTCCCTCCTCAAATGGAAGGACGCACAATGCTCGTGGTGCTTGTCCCTGCCAAGGGTGCGCCAAAAAAGAAAGAGAAAACCGAGCAGGCTGAAGGTCAGAAGGAAGCGGAAGCCTAGGCGCAGTACGTCCCCAACAAATGGTTGATCGTCTGCGGGAGTAGAAAATGCCCGCGGTAAAATTTGTTCGAAAGGAGAAACCCAGCAATGCCTCGCAAAGCAAAACCTGGAAAGAAATTCAAGCTGAAGACCCACAAAGCGACATCCAAAAGATTTCGCTTGACCGGTGCAGGCGTACTCGTGCGAACCAAAGGTGGCAAGAGCCATTTACGCCGCCGCACTTCAGACCGAACCAAATTGCTCTTGAGCAAGACGGTTCCTGTGAAGGGTCGCTCGATCATCAAACGCGTAAAGCGTTTGGCCCCCAATATGGAAAAGTAATTTTCCAACAGTCGTACTCATTTTTTTAGTTGCGGCTTTCGGGTGTGCGCAACTGGCAGACAAACTGCCGACGCCCGCGGGTTTGCAGGAGGTAAAGAAACATGCGCGTAAAAGGAGGCCCGCAAGGGCATCTACGTCACAAAAAGATTTTGAAGATCACAAAGGGCCAGCGCGGCTCGAAGCATCTTTTGTTCAGACGAGCGAACGAAGCCATGCTCAAGAGCTTGTGGTACGCCACACGTGATCGCCGCGTTCGTAAACGAGATCTGCGCAAGTTGTGGATCGCCCGTATCAACGCAGCGGCCCGCTTGAACGGCACGACATACAGCAAGTTGGTGTCTGCGCTCAAGAAGGCGAATATCGAGCTCAATCGCAAGATGCTGGCCGATATCGCAGTCCGCAACCCACAGGCTTTCGCCGCGGTTGTGGCACAAACCAAATAACAAGTACTATCTGTTCAGTCGGGAGGCCTAGGCCCCCGACTGAACTTTTTAAGGGGGTAAAATAATTGTATGAACACCATTTTGACACAAAAAATATTATCAACAGGCCAGAGCCTGCAAATCGTTCAGGGCGATATCACCACTGACGAAGTGGATGCCATTGTCAACGCGGCGAATGAACAGCTTGCGCATGGCGGTGGCGTGGCCTGGGCGATATCCAAAAAAGGCGGGCCGACCATCCAGAAGGAAAGCGACGAGTGGATCCACAAACATGGACCCGTTTCCCATGCGCATCCAGCTTGGACTTTGGGCGGGCTCTTGCCTGCGAAATACATTATCCACGCTGTAGGCCCGGTCTGGGGAGACGGTGACGAGGATAAAAAGTTGTCCGATGCCGTAACAGGTTCACTCTGCGTGGCGGATGAATTGAAATGTCAGTCTATTGCATTGCCTGCAATTTCCACAGGTATTTTCGGATTTCCCAAAGAACGCGCGGCGGGAATTATTTTTTCTGTTGTCGAAAAATATTTTTCAGAAAATGCAACTTCAGGGTTGAAACTGGTGCGCGTTGTTTTATATGACCAGTCCACCATTGATGCGTTTATGAGTAAATGGACCGTATGATCATATCCAATCACAACCCAAAGATAAAGTTAATTCGTGCGCTGTTGGGGCGTGCAAAAGACCGCCGTGAGGCGGGTGCGTTTGTTGTCGAAGGCGTACGCCTTGTGGAAGAAGCAGTCGCCGCGAACTGGCCGATGCGGTTTGTGCTATTTGACGAATCATTGAGCGAACGCGGCAAACAACAGGTCGAAAGTTTAATGTCTCAAGGCGTGGACGTTGAGGAAGTTTCCACCAGCGTGATGAAAGCCATGAGCGAGACAGAATCTCCGCAGGGCATTCTGGCGGTCCTTAATGATTTCCAACTTCCGATTCCTGAATCTGTAAATTTTATTCTTGTCCCAGACCAGATCCGTGACCCAGGCAATCTTGGCACCTTGCTCCGCTCTGCGGCAGCGACGGGTGTTCAGGCTGTCATCATTCCGCCAGAAACAACGGATGCGTTTTCGCCGAAGGTGCTGCGCTCGGGTATGGGTGCGCATTTTAAGTTGCCGATCCATTCGATGAGCTGGGACGAAATTCAAAAGCAATTCAACGGACTTCAAGTGTTCATTGCCGACATGGACGGTGAATCTTGCTGGAGTACGAATTTACGCCAGCCAATCATTTTGGTGATCGGAAATGAAGCCGATGGTGCAAGTGAGTCTGCGCGGGGGATGGCAACTGGCAAGCTTAGTATTCCCATGGCTGGAGAAGTTGAATCGTTGAATGCAGGTATTGCGGGGTCTGTGTTGATGTTTGAAGTGGTACGACAGCGTTCAAATACATAGAAATTCGGAGAAGTCATGCGATCTTTTACGTTTCGTCTCAAACCAGGTCAGGACTTATTCGACTCAATTGAAGAGTTTGTGAAGCAAAATAATATTGAAGCTGGGTGTGTGCTTTCCAGCGTGGGGAGTCTTACACACGCAACCTTGCGACTTGCAAACCGAGAATACTACAATGAGTATGAAGGCCATTTTGAAATTGTGTCCATGACTGGGACGGTTTCTGCGCACGGTTCACACATCCATGTGGCGATCTCTGATGGCAATGGCGTGACGACTGGTGGACATCTTGTCAGCGGATGTAAAATTTACACCACGGCTGAAATTGTGCTGGCGGTCTTTGAAGATGTGATCTACAAGCGGGAATTATTGGCGAATGATTCGGGGTATGAAGAATTGGTGGTTTATAAAAAATAGAGGCGGCCACAATGGCCGCCTCTATTTTTTATTTTAATGCTTTCAGAAATTCTTCCTGATTTCTAACGGTTTCTTTAAATCCCAATCTTTTTCCGAGGCGCGTTAACTGTGGGGGATCGACATACGTCTGCGCGAGGATTTCGTCCTGTCCCAGGATCTCGCCTGCGGGACCATCCAATAAAATTTGACCTTGAGCGAGCGCGATGACGCGGTCAAAGTTCTCGGCGCAGAAATCAATATCATGCGTGATCGTGATGACAGTTTTGCCTTCCTGTCTCAACTCGGCAATGACATTGGCAATGCGCGCCACGTTGACGGCGTCCTGTCCTGTTGTGGGTTCGTCAAAGATGACAATGGGCGTGTCCATGGCAATGATGGAGGCAAGCGCCACCATTTTGCGCCAGGTGGGGGAAAGGTCGTAGGGGTTGGTCTCGGTCTGGTCATTCAATTCAGTCAGCGTCAATGCGCGTTTGACCAGCTTGTCGATCTTCTCTTTGGAATATCCTAAATTACGCGGACCAAAAGTAATTTCCGTTAATACGTCTCTGGAGAATAATTGCTCATCGGGATTCTGAAAGACATAACCCACCCGTGAGGCTAGTTTTGCCACTGAAGTTTTTTTCGTGTCCCAATCTCCGATCAACACGGACCCTGAAGTTGGCTGCAACAACCCGTTGAAATGTCTCACGAGAGTTGTTTTTCCCGCGCCATTCTGGCCCACGATGGCAACCTGTTCGCCTGCTTCAATATTGAGTGAGATGCCGCTCAGAGCCTCAAGGCCTGCGGGATAGGTAAAGCGGAGGTCTTTGATCTCGATCTTCATTTTCTAAAACCTTCCACTGCCTCATCCAATGTGACGGGTAAATTTTCCTTCTTCCACATGCCTTGTTTCTTCGCCTCCCGCGCCGTGGACGTGTAGCGCGAAATGCCGAATCCGTT
>JAVBXV010000235.1 GCA_030824405.1 Anaerolineales bacterium
CCCAGACATCATCACCGCTGCCAAAGGTATTGCTTCAGGCATGCCGCTCTCTGCCGTATTCACTCGCACAGACATCATGAAGAAACTCGATGTTGGCTCGATCGGCGGAACATACGGCGGCAACGCAGTCGCTTGTGCGGCAGGCGTGGCAACTATCCGCGCGATGAGAGACGAAAAGATGTTGGAAAATGCCACAGACAAAGGCGTCCAGCTAATGACAGGTCTGCGCAAACTCCAGGAAGAATATCCGCAGATCGGCGATGTGCGCGGCAAAGGCCTTATGGTCGGCACCGAATTTATTGTCGATGGCACGCAAGCCAAAGCCAAACAGCTCGTCAAGGACATTGTTCATTCGTCCGAAGAAAAAGGTATGCTGCTTCTATCCTGCGGAACTTACGACAACATCCTGCGCTGGATCCCGCCGTTGAATGTCACGTCAGAACAGATCAATGATGGTTTGCAGATCTTTGGTGCAGCCTTGAAAGAAAGCACAAAATAACAGTGGTTGAAGAGTCAAAGGCCACACGACTTTTGACTCTTCAATATGATTAAGAAAAACCCATGACCCCATCTCTCGACCGCAACAAACTCACACAACTTTTACAATCTGAAGAAGAACTTTTTCATAAGAATCATCCCAGATCATTCGAACTGTATCAGCGCGCGCGCAAGTCTTTGCATGGCGGCGTGCCGATGCTGTGGATGATTCGTTGGGCGGGTTCATTCCCTGTCTTTGTCAAAGAAGCCAAAGGCGCGCACTTCACCGACGTGGACGGCCACGACTACATCGATTTCTGTCTCGGTGATACAGGCGCAATGACAGGCCACGCGCCCGAGGCCACCGTCAAAGCCGTCACTGCACAAATTCAGAAAGGCATCACGCTCATGCTGCCGTATGAAGATGTCATCTGGGTGGGCGAGGAGCTTCAACGCCGCTTCAAACTTCCCTATTGGCAATTCGCCCTCACCGCCACTGATGCCAATCGTTTCGCGCTGCGCATGGCGCGTCTGATCACAGGCCGCCAAAAAGTATTGGTCTTCAACTATTGCTATCACGGTTCTGTTGATGAAACCTTCATCACTTTGGACGAAGAAGGCACGCCCATGTCGCGCCCCAATAACATGGGTCCGCAAATTGATCCACGCGAAACCTCCAAGGTGATCGAGTTCAATGATATTGGCGCTCTCGAAACCGCACTCTCCGCGCGTGATGTGGCCGTGGTTCTCGCCGAACCCGTCATGACCAACATCGGCATCATTCATCCCAACGAAGGCTATCACAAAGCCCTGCGTGAGATCACCCGCAAATATGGCACGCTGCTGATCATCGATGAGACTCACACGATCTGCACCAGCCCAGGCGGATACACCGCTTCTTTCGGTCTTGAGCCTGATTTCTTAACCCTCGGCAAACCCCTCGCTGGAGGAGTGCCCGCCGCGATCTACGGCTTCACCGAAGAAATTTCAAAAGCCTTCAACGAGAAACTTTCTGTCGAAGACTCAGACGTGGGCGGCATTGGCGGTACATTGGCTGGCAATGCCTTATCGATCGCTGCAATGAAAGCCACGCTTGAACATGTCTTGACCGAAGAGTTTTATTCCAAGGCAACCGCCTTGCAGGAAAAATTTACCGAAGGCGTGCAATCCGTCATCAAGGAATTTGACCTGCCGTGGATCGTCAAGCAATTGGGCAACCGCTCCGAATACTGGTTCCGTCCCAACCCGCCCAAGAATGGCGGGGAAGCTCACGCCGCCATCGACCCCGAACTCGACCGTTACATGCACCTCTACGCGCTCAACCGCGGCATTCTGATGACGCCTTTCCACAACATGGCACTCATCTCCCCCGAAACCACCCAAACTGACGTGGATTATCACACGAAGGTATTTAGAGAAGCGGTGCAGTCATTATTTGGGAATTGATCTTCGGGAATTGGAACGAACCCCAACTCCCGATTTCCGTTTCCCGTTCTTGCAAACTTTCTGAAAACGCATGTGAACATAATCCTGTTCACAGGAGTACATAAATGGCTGAATATAAATCACAAGTCTGGCGTGTCAACGTGCGCGCGCAAACCCTCAAACAGGAACCCGTCCCTGAAACATGGTCCCGCCTCGGCGGCCGTGGACTGATCGCACGCATTCTGGTCGATGAAGTGGATGCGAAGTGTGACCCGCTCGGTGCGGGCAATAAACTGATCTTTGCGCCTGGCTTATTGGTCGGGCATATCCTTTCCTCGACAGACCGCATCTCCATTGGAGGAAAGTCTCCGCTTACGGGCGGCATCAAGGAAGCCAACGCAGGCGGTCGCACGGGCTATCACATGGTCTTCATGGGCATTCACACGCTTATTGTGGAAGATGTCCCTGAGAAGGATGGCTATTGGGTTCTGCATCTTTCCATGAACGGTGCAAAATGGGAACGCGCCGATGACATCGCTGGGCTGGGCGTCTATGAAACCGCACCGAAGTTGATTGAAAAATATGGCGATAAAGTTGCCATTTCCATGATCGGGCCAGGCGGCGAGATGCGTATGAAGTCTGCAGGCATTCAGAATCTCGACAAGGATAAGATCCCGTCCCGTATTGCCGCTCGTGGTGGACTCGGTGCGGTGATGGGCTCGAAGGGATTAAAAGCCATTGTGTTTGACCATGCTGGTGGGCAGAAACCTGCCATCGTGGATGTGGAAGCGTTCAAAGTCGCATCTAAAGATTACACCAAGTCTGTGATGGAACATCCGCAATCGGTGACGTATCGTGATTATGGCACTGCGGTCATGGCGCAAATGACACAAAGTTTTGCCGCCATTCCTGCGCATAATTTTTCACGTGGCACGTTCGATAACGTGGAAGCGATCAGCGGCGAGACCCTGCGCGAATTCACATTGACGCGCGGGAAACCGTCTGAGGCGTCTCATGCCTGCATGGCGGGCTGTACGATCAAGTGCTCGAATGTTTTTGGCGGGGAGGATGGCAAGATCATTGTCTCGCCGCTTGAATATGAAACCATTGGTTTGATGGGTACGAATATTGATATTGACTCGCTGGATGCGATTGGCCGCATGAACTGGCAGGTCAACGACCTTGGCTTGGACTCCATTGAAATTGGCGGCTCGCTTGGCGTTGCCGCGGAAGCGGGTCTTATGCGCTGGGGTAGTGAAGAAGATGCGATGAAGTTGATCGATGAAATTCGCAGAGGCACTGAATTAGGGCGAATCCTCGGCGATGGCGCTGTGACAGTTGGTAAAAAATATAATATCGAACGTGTACCCGCTGTCAAAGGGCAGGCCATGTCTGCCTATGAGCCGCGCTCGATCAAAGGGACTGGCGTTACCTATGCCACCACTCCGCAGGGCGCAGATCACACTTGCGGATTAACCATCCGCGCGAAGATCGACCATTTGGATCCAAACGCCCAAAGAGAGGCATCTTTGAATGCCCAGCTAAATATGGCGGGCTACGACACAATTGGCGCTTGTATCTTTGCAGGCTTTGGTTACGCCGCCACGCCCGATGGTGTGGTCAAGCGTTTACTCAAGGCGCGCTATGGCTGGGACGAGGTCCCTGATAATATTTTGCAGGCGTTGGGCAAAGAGACCATCAAACTGGAGCGCGAATTCAACAAACGCGCAGGCTTCACCAAGGAAGATGATCGTCTGCCCAAGTGGATGATGGAAGAAGCGCTCCCTGAAAACGGCTCTGTGTTCGATGTCAGCGAGGATACGCTCGATCATATCTTTGACGGGATTGAGTAGATACCGTTCCGCTTAGACCATACATAATAAAAAGCAGGTCTCGCTAAAAGCGAGACCTGCTTTTTAACTGTTTGCCGTTTTATTCATTCGGTATTTGTACAACATCCATCCTGCCACGCCAAATAAGGCAGAGACAAAGAGACCTTCGTTGGTAGGGGTGAAGATGGTTCCCATTACGCCGTTGGTTTTTATGAAGCCGTTGATGATCAGCGGCATACTGACGGCGTTGATGATGTTGTGCAGGATAAAAACTGTCCATGTGGATTTACTGAGCAGGCGCAGTTCACCAAACAGGATCGCAGTTGGGATCTGGACAACGATGCCGATCACCAGGAATATGGGAATGTTGGTTGTGATGGCACTTTCCAGAACGGTGCGGTCGAGAAAATAATAGTAGTACGGTAAATGCCATGCCCACCACAGAATACCG
>JAVBXV010000203.1 GCA_030824405.1 Anaerolineales bacterium
TCGCCGCTCTAAAAAGAACACATTTTCTAATAACGTTATATAATAGTTATAATAAATTACAACTAACGAATTCATTAGAAAATCAATTCATCCCGAACTTCTCGTCCTTCAACCTATCCACCCGAATACTTTATAGGCGTTTGCGTAATGTCGTTCCTCCCCCCACCTTCCACACTCCCACCTGGCTCAATAGTGGATTCATATCGCCGTGACAGTGGTGGTATGAAACAGGATCAATCCACGGATCAACAGCTGACAGAGATCAGATCATTCTGCGATCTGCATGGCCTGACCCTGCGCCACAACTTTGTGGACGAAGCTAAATCGGGCGGATCCACCACCAACCGTGACGACTTCAACCGCATGATCGATATGTATATCACTGCCGATCAACGCCCCCAGGGACTCATCCTCTGGAACTACGCTCGTTTTGCGCGTGACATTGACGACGCCCAACTACACAAGATCAATATCCGCAGGCTTGGTATTGTTATCCACTCCCTTAATGACCAGGTGCCTGAAGGCAACTATGGCCGTTTTATTGAATTCTTTATTGACATGAGCAATGAAGAGAAGCGCCGCCAAACCAGCGTAGATGCAAAGCGTGGCCTGCGCGATCTGGTGCAAAAATATGGCTGCGTCCCTGGCACGCCACCGCGTGGCTTCTTGCGCGAGCCTTTCCACATCGGGGAACGCCGTGACAAAACCGAACATATCGCCCACAAATGGGTTCCTGATCCTGCATACAAAACCCGAATCAAAAAAGCATTTCAACTGCGCGCCCAGGGAAAACCGCTTAAGCTAATTCACGCCGAAACACAACTTTTCGGCTCGCTCAATTCTTATCTAACTTTTTTTACAAATCCTCTTTACAAAGGCGAACTGCACTATGCAGATCTCATCATTCCTAATTACTGCAAACCTATTGTTACCGCAGAAATGTGGGATAAGGTGCAGATCATTATTGGACAACTTTCACAACAACAAAAGACTCGTACCAGTAAACGCCACCCACGCAGGCAAAGTGGCGTTTATATCTTCTCAGGTCTCTCCAAATGCGGTCTCTGCCGATCACCGCACTACGGCCAGACATCCTACCAACGCAATGGCACAGTTTATCTACGCTACGCCTGCACCAGGGCCAAGCGCCGCAAGGATTGCCTCGCAAAACCCATCCCTGCGAATGTGCTCGAAGAGATCGTCCTCGATAAAATCCATCATTTTTTTGATGACCCCAACAACTTGATCAACATCCTGATTGCCTTCCAAGCGGATAACTCAAGCCATCAAGCGCGTGTGGATGAAGAGGTCGCTTCGCATGCAGCCCAACTTGCTACCACCCGAAAGTCCATCACCAACCTGACAAACGCCATAGCCGATGCTGGACACACCACTTCCATCCTCAAACGACTCGCCTCTGCCGAAGCTCAAGAGGCTGAACTGCTAACCAAAATATCCAAGCTCAAAACACAGACCATCCCACTTATCTATGTTCCCACAGAGGACCAAGCTCGAGCAGCTGCCCACAAAATTCAAAAAGACCTACAGTCCAAAGACCGCGCATTTATACGTCAAACCCTCCTCGGCATCATCCACGAAATAGAAGTCACTCGAGAGGGGAAAAACCTGCGCGGCAAAATCACATTCTTCCACACTCCTGCTCCGCAGGATAAAAAAAAAGAGATAAATAAAACTGTGTCTTTATCCTCTGCCCCCGTGGGGGCACCAAATAGAAAAAAGAGAACCACCTGACGGTGGTTCTCTTTTTTCTTAACAAAGTATGTTTAATTTGATCTTTTAGGGTGGTGCGGGATCAAGAGAATAAACCCCAGTGCAATAATGCCCTGCCCAATCAGGACTCCGGAAGCCTGCCATGGCCCAAAGTATGGGACGTTTGGAAATGTCTGCGAGCCCATGCCAAAGACATCAGCCATGCCCGCAAAAATAGCAACCACGAACCCAGTGCTGACCAGCCGTGAGCCGATATCTGCTGTGATGGTACGTTCATATCCCCACCAGAGGGTGGTGACACCAATGTATCCACCGAGACAAATGATCGCCAGTCCCGCTAGAAATACTGCAATTTGCACAAACCCGACCACTGGGCTGCGGTCCCAGCCAAACCAATCAGGCTTTGTGCCGATCACAAAAAGAAACAATCCTAGAAAAATAGTCACCATGCTTAGACGGATGCGTGGGATTACTGCATCTTCCGGGGGAGCCGTTTTTACAGAGGTTGTAGCTGGTACGGGAGCTTTTGTATCCATTAGCTTAGCAGGTCTCTTTTCAGGCGTGTGATCCAATTATCGCCGAGGATGTTGGCAGTGTCTTCGTCTGTATAGCCGCGCAATTGCAACAAGGGTATCAATTTTTGCATATCAGCAATGGTATCAATTTCAGGAGGGACATGCTGTAAACCAAAACCACCATCGAAATCAGAGCCAATACCTGCATGCAGGGAGTCACCTGCCAACTGACAAATGTGATCGATATGATCTGCAAGCATACCGAGGGGCACTTCTTCGCGACGACTCTTATTGTAATCCCAACCCACTTTTAGATAGGTATTGAAGGGAACCACACCCACCACCCCATCCCGTTCAATAACGCCTTCAATGATGCGATCTGAAAAATGACGGTTGGTATTTGAATTGGGCATTAAGGAAAGACAATTGGCATGTGTGCCAACTACAGGGCCGCGATATATGTCCAACGCTTCGATGGCAGCCTGCTCATCCATATGACTGAGGTCAAGCGTAAAGTTGTACTCTGCCATTGCAGAGAGAAGCTTGCGTCCATCGTCAGTCAGTGGACCTGGTTCACGCCAGCCGCCACAGTAGCGAGTCCCCACCCAGGCGGGACCGATCAGACGCACGCCAAGCTCATGCCATTCTTCAAGCTCAGATGGGTTACGAATGCCATCTGCGCCTTCCATTAACACAACCATGCCCACGGGGTGTCCGCTTGGGCTGGGATCCTGCTGCCAGTGGTCAAGAACCAGCTTCAGGTCGGAGTTGGAAGCGATCATTCGAAATTTGTCTGGAGTGGAGTCTGTCATCCGATGATAGGTCAGCAACTGTTCACGATACAGTTTGTGAGCTTCGTCAAAATTCTTATAAACTTGTTTTTCATTATCGGTTGTTTTGAAACGGATCGGGCAGGCAAAAAGTGTGGAAAACACCAAAGCAACCTGTCCGCGCTGATAATCGGGCCAGCCAAGCAGGCTGTCGCCATTTTCTTGAACGGTGGCGGAGCCGATCTCAAGTTTGCGGGTTTCAGCGGCAGAACGTGTGTAATCACGTCCGTAACGGAGCATGTTATATGCAAGATCTGCGTGAGCGTCAACAATTAATGTCATGGGGAGTTATTGAAGAGCGCACCTTGCGGTGCGCTCTAAATTTGTTTTATTCTGGTTTGTCTTCTTCACCTTGCTCGCCGAATTCCTGCGTGAGCAATTTGAAGTCTTTATCTGCGAATGCGGCAGAGTCCACTTTGCGAAGGCTCAAGCCAATGCGGTGTTGTTCGCCATCGATGCGAATGACGCGCAAGGTCTTGACATCGCCTTCTTTGAGCACTTCTTTAGGATGCTCAACGCGATTCTCGCTCAACTCAGAGATGTGGATGAGACCTTCGATATCTCCTTCGAGACGGGCAAAGGCGCCGAACTTGGTAAGGCGGGTAATGGTGCCTTCTACAAGCTGGCCCACGCTGAACTTCTCAACGCGGTTCTTCCAGGGATCATCCTGCAAGGCGCGCATGGAAAGACCAATACGCTTCTTGTCGCGGTCAATATTGATAACCTTGACCTGAACTTCCTGACCAACTTCGAGAATTTCCTTGGGGTGCTGAATGCGGTCCCATGAAAGTTCGGAGAGATGGACAAGGCCGTCAGCGCCGTTGAGATTAACAAAAGCACCGAAATCAGCAAGGCTGGTGACGCGGCCAGTATAGATCTTGCCTTCTTCAAGTTCGCCAATAACGCGATCTTTCATGGAAGCGCGAGACTCTGTATTAGCAGCACGTTCAGAGAGGATCAGGCGGCGGCGTTCGCGGTCCACTTCGATAATGCGGACGGTGATCGGCTGGCCGACCATCTTCTGCCAACGTTGTTCTGGTGTATCACCAGTGGATTGTGAACGGCGGGTGGCGCTGAATTGCGAAGAAGGCACAAAGCC
>JAVBXV010000329.1 GCA_030824405.1 Anaerolineales bacterium
GGCCAACTCCAAGATGTTCACAACAGATTTCCCCACAGCAATGGCGATCGCGTTTACGTGCCTTGTTTTGCTTTGGTGGCTGGAAAAACGAGATTTCAAATCCACGCTGGTGGCGGGCGGGACGTTTGGATTGATGTTGTTATTCCGTACCCAATCCCTGTTGACCCTGCCTGTTATCTTTGTCCTCGCCTGGTTTGTCTATCAACGAAAAACAAAAACCTGGATCTTTGCTGGCATGGTTTTCGCGCTCGGAATGTTGGTCACGGTGCTCCCGTGGTTGACCCACAATTACACGATCTCTGGCGCGTTTTCATTCGACGACCCTCGACAGGTTGCGATCATCTATAGCCAATATTCCACAACAGGGAATCTGGATATCAGCCAGTTTGATCCTGAAACTGACAGTGTGCGTGAGCGCATCATTTCGTTCACCCTGCAAAACCCTGCTTATGTTGCCCGCTTTATCTCCGCTCATTTTTTGAATACAGAAATTGGCGGTTTACTTTCCCTGCCGCTGATAGAGCGCTTTGACGGATTGTCCGCGCCGATTAATTTATATTGGGTGGGCTGGGATGGAACGCTGGCGTGGTACAACGTTTTACTTTTGATTTTTTACCTTGCGGTTATTTCAATTGGGTTTGGAATTTCCTGGCGGCGCTTGGGCTGGCTTGCTCTGTTGCCGCTGGCCTTCAACCTTGGTTACGCAATTTCAAATGGCATTTCCCGCTTCTCGAGCTGGCGCTACAACCTGCCCGTGGACTGGGTGGTTTATTTTTATTTTGGCATTGGCATCATGGAAATATTTTCTTTCATGGCGTCCCTGCTGGGCGCAAAATCTACCGAGTTGGATCCAGCATTGCCATCTGGGCGGGAAATTTCGATTCGTGATTTTCGTCCAAGCTATATTTTCATACTTCTCGCGTTCGCGTTGATTGGCAGCCTGCCGTGGCTGGCGAAGGGATTCTCCCAGCCTCGTTATGTGTCCACACAGGAGCAATTGATCGCGCGGTTGGAGGCGAGTGGATATGCATCTTCAGAGATCGAGTCATTTATCTCCCAGCCAGATGCAATTCTGATCGAGGGACGTATGATGTTCCCGCGCAATTATTCCCGCGGACGCGGTATGTCTTCTGCGAATCCGTGGGCTATTTATGCGGTGCAGGATTATGCCCGCCTTGGGTTCATTGTGTTGAATGATGGCATGCATCAAAGCATATTCGTTACCCGTGAACTGCTCGATTTTCCACAAGGCGCAGATGTGATCTTGCTGGGCTGTCAGCGTGATGATTATATTGAGGCGCGGGTCGTTGACTTTGGCGCGGAGACTTTCCAAAGTGCCCCGCTGAATCAACTCTGCGATTGACCATGTCTTCTTCTCGATCTTCTGACGCGCTTCATTCCAAACTTTTAGCCTGGTACAAAAAAAATGGACGGACCATGCCCTGGCGTGATCATCCTGATTCCTACGCGGTGTGGGTCTCGGAGATCATGCTTCAGCAAACACGGGTGGAAACTGTCATCCCTTATTTCGAAAAGTGGATGAATTTATTTCCCGATATTGTTTCGCTGGCGAATGCGGATGAGCAGGTGGTACTCAACGCCTGGGAGGGGCTGGGATATTACAGCCGCGCGCGCAATTTGCATAAAGCCGCAAAGATCGTTGCAGAGAAATTCAACGGCAAACTCCCGCGCAACCTGGACGATTTGCGCAGCCTGCCAGGCATTGGGCGCTACACAGTGGGTGCGATTGCATCGATCGCTTTCAAAATGGACGAGCCCACTTTGGATGGCAACCTGCGCCGTGTGTTTTCCCGTTTGTACGATGTGACAGAATTTGCCGACTCCCCAGTTGGCGAAAAAATATTGTGGGATCTGGCGGCGCAAAACCTGCCCAAGGGAAAGGCTGGTGATTACAACCAGGCTCTCATGGATCTGGGTGCGACCATCTGTGTGCCGAAAAATCCGCGCTGTTTGCTGTGCCCATTAATGGAGTTGTGCAAGGCGCGTGAAAACGGGACACAGGAACTGCGCCCTGTGTTGAGGGCGAAGAAGGCCAGTCCGCAGTATGTGCATGCGGCGGGAGTGATCATTCAGCGTGGACGTGTGCTATTGAATCAACGCCCTGCGGGTGGGTTGCTGGGGAGTATGTGGGAATTTCCAACTGCAAGGGTCGCAGAGGACCCTGTCAAAGAGTTGGTAAAAGTCATTAACGCGGCATACAGGCTCAAAGTCAAAAGAAAAGAAGCGCTGGGGGTTATCCAGCACGCGTATACTCATTTCAAAGTCACCGTCCATGCATTTCTGTGCGAGGCGGTTTCCATCCCCAAGGATAAAAATTTGAAATGGGTGAAACTTGGTGAGTTGAATGAGTACCCGATGGGCAAGGTGGATCGACAGATCGCAGAAAAAATAAAATGACCGTCTCACTTTCGTGGACGGTCATTTTTGTTTAAGTCTTGCTCAATGTGACAAAGACCATCGGTCTGCGTTTTGTTTCCTGATGCAGGTAACTCTTTACCGCGTTGACAATGTCTTTTTCGTCATCCAGCTTGCCGTCGTGGACGACGTTCATGACGCGTTTTCGAACTTCAGGGAGAAGCGCATCTGCGTCTTCTGGGGAAACAAAGCCGCGCGTGATGATCTCTGGATCTTGCAGTACACGGCCTGTGTTCTTGTCCAGCCTTATATCGATCAACATGATGCCGTTGCGTGCAAGCTGGGTGCGTTCACGCATCACGTCGTGGTCGATATCGCCGATGGATTCGCCAGTGACGAAAATGTAATCGCCAGGGATGCGTTCGCCAAGCTGGATCTTGTTGCCGACCAGTTCAACGACCTGTCCATTTTCAACGACAATGGTGTCTTTTTCTTCAACACCCATTTGTATTGCAAGTGCTGCATGGCGTTTCAACATTTTGAACTCACCATGGATGGGCATGAAGTGTTTTGGACGCACCAGATTGATGAGCAGTTTCTGCTCTTCCTGTGCGGCATGACCAGAGACATGGATGGGCGCCACGCTGTCATCGACAACTTTCACGCCGCGTCGTAACAAACGATTGATGGTTTTGTTAATGGTCTCTTCGTTGCCTGGAATGGGATGCGATGAAAGCACGATCGTGTCATTATCTTTGAGATTGAATTGGCGGTTCGTGCCCGCCGACAAGCGACCCACAATGGAGGAGGGTTCACCCTGTGAACCTGTACACATGATGGCTACTTTGTGATCTTGCATTTGAAGTGCCTGATCGATCGGAATGATCAGGTCATCTGGAATATCAAGATATTTTAATTTGCGGGCGATCTTAACATTATCAACCATGCTGGGGCCAGCGATGGCCAGCTTGCGTCCCTGCTTGGCTGCAGCATCTGCCACTTGCTGTACGCGGGAGATCAACGATGCAAATGTTGCCACGATCACGCGGCCTTTTGCTTCTGCAAATACCTTGTCAAAGGCAGGGCCAATGATGGCTTCAGAAGGAGTCCAGCCTGGGCGTTCGGCATTGGTTGAGTCGGAGAGCAGCAGGTCTACACCGCGTGTGGAGAACTCAGCCAGTTTTGCGAAATCGGTTGGCCAGCCGTCTACAGGCGTGTGGTCAAATTTGAAATCGCTCATGTGGATCACGAGCCCAGCGGTTGTGGTGATCGCCATGCCCACGCAGTCAGGAATGGAGTGGTTGACGTGAAAATATTCGATATTGAAGGGGCCGATCTTGGTTGCGCCGCCCGCCTGAATGGTTTTGATCTGGGCTTTGTGCTGCACGTTGTTACGCGCCAGCTTGCCTTCGATCAAACCACGGGTAAGGGGAGTGGCATAGATCGGCACAGAGAAGTCTTCCACAAAGTGCTGAATGGCACCAATGTGATCTTCATGGCCATGGGTGATGAATAGACCCAAAATGCGGTTTGCCCGCTTTTTCAGGTACTCATAATCGGGGATAATGTAATCCACACCGAGCATGTCGTTCTTGGGGAACATAATGCCAGCGTCAACTACAATGATGTCGCCTCCGAATTCGTAGGCCATCATGTTCTTTCCCACTTCGCCTAGCCCCCCAAGCGGGATAATTCTTAATTTATTTTTTTTACTCATACGTTTTTTTATAAACCTCACTAAGTTATTTTATTAAACCGCTTATGCG
>JAVBXV010000454.1 GCA_030824405.1 Anaerolineales bacterium
CAATATTTTATTGAAAGATGCAGAGAAACTGCTGCACGATCATCGCATTGAAAAACTTCCGCTGGTCGATAAAGACGGACGCGTGGCAGGCTTGGTGACATTGAAGGATATTATGCAGATCACGCAGTATCCGAAAGCCACCAAAGATGAGCGCGGACGTTTGATCGTTGGTGCGGCAGTGGGCGTGCGGGACAAGGAAATGCGCCGCGTAGAATCTGCACTCTCCGCTGGCGCAGATTGCATCGTAGTGGATATCGCTCACGGTGATTCGAATCTTGAAATTGATATGATCAAAAATATCCGCAAGCATTTCCCGAAGGCGCAGATCATCGGCGGCAATGTTGCCACAGCAGACGGAACCAAACGCCTGATCGATGCGGGCGTGGACGCAGTGAAAGTGGGCGTAGGCCCTGGCTCAATTTGCATCACGCGGATTGTGGCAGGTTCAGGCGTGCCGCAACTCACAGCAGTGATCGATTGTGCCAAAGCTGCGGAATCTGCAGGCATCCCGATCATTGCGGACGGTGGTATTCGTCAGCCTGGTGATATGGCAAAAGCCATTGCCGCAGGTGCGCAAACTGTCATGATCGGCAGTATGCTGGCTGGTACAGATGAAAGCCCAGGCATGGTTATGACCCGCAGAGGTCATCGCTACAAAGCATCACGCGGCATGGCATCTCGTGAGGCGAACATAGACCGCAACCGCAAAGAAGGCAACGATCTCACGCAAGAGGAGATCGAAGAATACGTGGCAGAAGGCGTGGAAGCCGCAGTACCTTATCGTGGCAAAGCGCGCGAAGTGTTGACGCAACTGGTGGGCGGTTTGCAATCAGGTATGAGTTACAGCGGCGCACACAATCTGGAAGATTTTCAACAGAAGGCCATTTTTGTGCGCATGACAGGCGCGGGGCTGAGAGAGTCTGGTCCGCATGATGTGGAAGTGCTGGGATAAGGATGAATTTTGAAGGATGAAAAAGGTGGAAAATAAAAAAGCCTTCATCTTTTGTGTACTTCGTGTCCTTTGTGTTTAATATTTTCCCTGGAGTCAACAATGACCAAACAAACCACAGCAGACTGGATCGAAAAAGACAAAAAACAGCTTCATCCAACTTATCATCCAAAATCACACGCCAACCCGTTGGTGGTTGAGCGTGGAGAGGGTGTCTGGTTGTATACCACGGACGGACAAAAGATCCTTGATGGCATGGCGGGTTTGTGGAATGTCAACGTGGGTTATGGACGGGAAGAACTCGCCAGGGCCGCTTATGACCAGATGATGAGTTTGGCGTTCACGTCCAACTTTTCTGGCATGACCAATCTTCCGTCCATTCAACTGGCAGAGAAACTTGCAGGCTTTGCCTATGAAGGCTTGAACACCACTTTGTTTACATCGGGCGGCTCTGAGGCTAATGACTCGGCTTTCAAAACGGCACGCTATTATTGGAAGCGTAAAGGTAAGCCAGGTAAATATAAAGTGATTGCCCGCAAGGGTTCTTATCATGGCATTACTCTTGCCGCGACCTTTGCCACGGGACTTGAAAAATATCACGCCATGTTCGGTCCTGCCATGGACGGGTTTGTTCACACCCCTGCGCCAAATCCGTATCGTTATGAAGGTCAGTTGAAAGATGGTGAGACTATTGGTCAAGCCGCGGCGCGTGAGTTGGAAGAATCCATTCTTCGCGAAGGTGCCGATACTGTCGCTGCGTTCATCGCTGAACCTGTCATGGGCGTGGGCGGTGTGATCGTCCCGCCCGCGGATTATTTTCCACTTGTCCGCAAGATTTGTGATAAATATGAAATCCTCTTCATTGCAGATGAAGTCATCACAGGCTTTGGTCGCACAGGGGAATGGTTCGCGCTTAAACATTGGAATGTCAAACCTGATATTCTTTCCTTCGCGAAAGCCATCACCAGCGGATATGCTCAATTGGGCGGTATTCAACTCTCCGATGAAATTCGTGAGACCATGGAATCTGCGCCAGAGAGTGAAGCCTATATGCATGGTTATACTTATTCAGGTCACGCCATGGCTTGCGCAGTTGGATTGAAAAATCTAGAGATCATGGAGCGCGAAGAATTTCCCAAACGCGCCCGTGAATTAGGTCAACGCTTGTCGGAAGGATTGCAAACGCTGAAAGAATTTTCCTTCGTAGGGGATGTGCGCGGACTTGGTTTAGTGTGCGCCATAGAAATTGTTTCGAACAAAGAAACAAAAACTGCCGACCCCGCCACGGCCATGAAAATTTTCAAAGCCGCGCAGGAGCGTGGGTTGCGTTCGCGTCCGTTGGGGAATACGCTTGCATTCTCACCCCCGCTTTCCATCAACGAAGACGAAGTTGATGAGATCATCAAGCGCCTTGGCGCGGCCATGGATAGCGTTTCGTAAATCATTATGTCCGTTTACCTTCACGATATCCCCCTTGCTCAAGCTCGTGCACGCTTAAGAGAAGCATTGCAAGATGCAAATCTGTGGCGTGTGCTTGGAACTGAATCAATTCCTCTCGATGAAAATGCGCTGGGCCGTGTTACCGCCGAGCCGATCTGGGCGGAGATTTCTTCGCCGCATTATCACGCCTCTGCGATGGACGGTTTCGCTGTCCGCGCTGTGGAAACGAATGGTGCGATGCCTTCCACGCCCGTTGGCTTGTTCATCGGTCCGCAAGCGCAATATGTCGATACGGGTGATCCGTTACCCGAATGGGCAAACGCTGTCATTCCAATTGAAAATGTTGAATCGCTCGATGAGCACGATCAGATCACGAAAGATCTTCGCAAGCCCAAATCCATTCGCATTCGCGCCGCCGTTGCCCCGTGGAGTCACGTCCGCCCGTTGGGTGAAGATATCGTTGCGACTCAACTTGTTCTGCCTGCGGGACACACGCTTCGACCTGCAGATTTGGGTGCCATCGCCGCATCTGGACATCAAACCATACGCGTCGCACGTAAGCCGAAAGTTGCCATTTTGCCAACAGGCACTGAACTTGTCCCGATCGGGTCCAAACTAAAAGCGGGCGATATTCTTGAATACAATTCCCTCGTCATCGCGGCGCAAATCAAAACGATGGGCGGTGAGCCAACTCGTTATCCAATTACAAAAGATGATTTTGACCTGATCTGTGAAAAAGTGCAGGAAGCCGCACAAACGCATGATCTGGTTTTATTGAACGCAGGTTCTTCCGCAGGTGCAGAAGATTTCTCTTCCAAGGTTGTCGAAAGACTCGGAACACTGTTAGTGCATGGTGTGGCAGTGCGCCCTGGTCACCCTGTAATTTTGGGAATGATAAATCGGGAGTCGGAAAACCTGACACCTGACACTTCGCACCTGATTCCCATCATTGGCGTTCCTGGCTACCCCGTCTCTGCGGCGTTGACGGTGGATATCTTTGTCGAGGCATTGATCGCTAAATGGCTGGGTCGGCCTGCGCTTGAATTGCCAACTGAAACCGCAACCCTCACGCGCAAACTTGTCTCTCCTGCGGGTGATGACGATTATGTCCGCGTGGCGGTGGGCAAGGTGGGCGGGAAACTTCTCGCCGCGCCATTGTCTCGTGGAGCGGGCGTGATCACGTCCCTTGTGCAAGCGGATGGGTTGGCCTTAATTCCCAGTGGCGTGCAAGGCATGGACGCAGGCGAACCTGTCACAGTGCATTTGTATCGCAGCAGAGCACAGATCGAAAAGACGATCTTTTGCATCGGCTCGCACGATCTTACATTGGATCTGATGGCTCAATTCCTTGCTGAGCACGACCGCAGGCTGGCTTCTGCAAATGTTGGTTCGCAAGGCGGGCTGGTTGCGTTACGCCGTGGCGAGGCGCACATGGCAGGGTCTCATCTATTAGACCCAGTGGATGGTTCCTATAATATTTCATACATTCGTCAGTACATGCCGAATATTCCAGTGAAGGTGATCGCGTTGGTGGGGCGTGATCAGGGGTTGATGGTTAAGAAGGGAAACCCAAAGGGAATTAAAAGCCTGGGAGATCTGGCCAGTTCCGAGCAGGGACGAAGCGTCCAGTTTGTGAATCGCCAACGTGGGGCAGGTACACGCGTCCTGCTGGATTATCATCTTAACTTAATTGGAATGTCATCTGATTTGATCCGTGGG
>JAVBXV010000190.1 GCA_030824405.1 Anaerolineales bacterium
TTATTTTAATCAGTGTGAGAAAAAAATGGACATTCGCAAATACAATCAGCAGGCTTGGGATAATCAGGTAAACAGCGGCAAAAATCCGTGGACAGTTCCTGTCACCCCTGAAGTGATCGCAAAAGCGCGCAAGGGAGAATGGTCAGTTGTGCTGACACAAAATATTTTCGTGCCCAAAGAATGGTTTCCGCCCATGCAGGGACTTAAGATTCTCGGCCTTGCCAGCGGCGGCGGGCAACAGGGACCTGTATTCGCGGCGGCAGGCGCGGAAGTAACCGTGTTCGATAACTCACCCGCTCAACTGGCACGTGACCGTGAAGTTGCAGAGCGTGATGGCTTAAACATTCGTACGGTCGAAGGCGATATGCGCGACCTTTCGATGTTCGAAGATGAAAGTTTCGACATGGTATTTCACCCTGTCTCCAATTTATTTATTCATGAGATCCGCCCTGTCTGGAAGGAAGCCTATCGCGTGCTAAAGCATGGCGGCACCATGCTTGCGGGATTTATGAATCCGTTGTTCTATCTCTTTGATTGGGATGATATGGAAAATGGAAATTTGAACGTGCAGAACAAAATTCCATTTTCAGATATTGAAACCTATGGAATGGAACGCCTGCAGCAGGAAGATCGTCCCGCAGAATTTGGCCATTCGCTCAGCGACCAGCTTGCAGGGCAGATGGAGGCGGGTTTTCATCTGGTTGGTTTATATGAAGACCATCATACCGATCTGAAGATCAGTGAATTTGCTCCAACGTATATTGCAACACGCGCAATAAAACCATAAGGATGAAAATGAAAATTTTGATCGCAGCAGACATGGAAGGCATCACGGGCGTGGTGCATTGGGATCAGGTAAACCCAAAGCATATTGAATATCCACGTTTTCGAAAATTGATAACCGCGGATGTGAATGCCGCCATTCGCGGCGCATTTGCAGGCGGCGCAACTTCGGTCACGGTAACAGACGGACATCATGATGGACGCAATATTATGATCGAAGAACTGGACCCGCGCGCTTCATTGACATCGGGTTCGCCTGCTCCGCTTTCAATGGTCAACGGTGTAGATGATGATGTGGATGGCGTGATGTTCATTGGCTATCATGGACGCATGGGCGCGGCCAATGCCATCCTCGATCACACCTGGTCAGATGAAATTGTCTCTGGCTTATGGATCAACGACCGTGCCTTTGGGGAGGTGGGTTTGAATGGCGCAGTCTGTGGACACTTTGATGTTCCGATCATCATGGCATCTGGAGATCAAACTCTGTGTGCCGAAGTCAGAGATTTTTTTGGCGACAAGATCGAAACAGCCCAGATAAAAAAAGCGCTGGGCCGCATGGCCGCAGAATGTTTACCGCCCGCCCAAACATCCAGCTTGATCGAAGAAGTTTCCAAAAGGTCTGTGGTCAATCTCAAAAGCGGCACAGCCCCAAAGCCATTCAAAGTGACCAAACCGATCACGATGACTTTGGAATTCGTACAATCCAACATGGCTGATAGAGCCGCCATTTTGCCCAATGCCCGCCGCACAGACGGCCGCCGCGTGGAATATTCAGCCGATGACATGGTGACCATTTACATGGCGTTTCGCACCATGATTGCAATGACCAGTTAACAGAAATGCAAACTATAATATGAGGAAATCAAGGAGAACAATGCACCCAACACTGAAGGTCGTACTCAAGGTTATTGCTGTATTATTTTTCATCGCGGGGGGAACCTGGTTCCTGCAAGGGCTCAACATTTTGCCTGGCAGTTTTATGACTGGCAACCCGCAATGGTCGATCAACGGCGCCATCACCATGCTCATCAGCGCAGGGGTATTCTGGTTTGCCAACCGAAAGTAGCCTGCACAAAAAATAAATGTTACAAAGACTGCCTTGATTTGTTCTCCCACCCAAATGGTTCACTGGAGGAAATATGAATTTCAGAGAAATAGTAAAAAATCAATTCCAAGCACTTCGTAATGTATTTATTTTTTTACAGATCCCAGCGGTGATGACCTTGTTACTGGTGGTGTTTCTGAAAGTCCGCTTCGACATCTCCACAGGCGACCTGCTTAGAGACTCGAACGCAGTATCCGAATTGCCGCCTTATGTTGGAATGGTCTCCAACCTGGGTATTCTTTCCTGGTGCGCAGCCGCAACTGTTTGTCTGTTTACCGCCTGGGCAGGCTGGAAAAAAGGAATTAACGTTGAATCCTTTTTACTGTATTCAGGAATTGTTTCAGCAATTCTGATGTTCGATGATCTCTTCATGTTCCATGATGAATTCTTTCCTGAAACCCTGCACTTTCCAGAAGAACTTGTGCTTCTTGTTTATGGCTCATTCGCCCTGGTAACTTTCTATCGCCACAGACATATTATTCTCTCATCCAATTATCTTATTCTGCTCACCTCCCTGATGCTCTTCGGTGTATCGCTGGTTGTAGATCAGTTCTTCAAGGAAATACCAGGCGAGAAATTGATCGAAGATGGCGCAAAATTTACAGGCATTCTCACCTGGTTTGGATATTACGCGATCCTAAGTTATGAAACCATGAAGAAAAAAATCGCCGCCACATGACCGAACCCCTCCACATTGGAGACCAGGTAAAAATATATCTGGATTCAAAATTTGGAAATGACGAAGGCTGGTATGAAGGGACTATTTTCAAAATAGACCCTTATTCTGAGCATCGCAGTTTCTATTGGGTCGAATTGAACGAAGAGGCGCAGGCTGCCTTGAGAACAAAACATATATCGGTATTCAACCCGAAGAACATTCAAAAAATTTAAAACGAGACAGGCATTGGACAAAAAGCAACTCTCCCTTCACCATTTGATTAAATTCCCCGCTTCCCCTGCGGACCCTCAACCTGATTCTGTTTACCCAACCATTCTCGCCCTTCATGGACGCGACAGCAACGAAGACGACCTGATCGGCCTAGCCGATTATCTGCCAAAGAATTTCATGTGGATCAGTCCACGCGGCACATTTGACCTCGGCCCTGATTCCTACGAATGGTTTCAAATAACGCAAGTCGGAAAACCAGACCCCGTCCGCCTTGCAAACGCGCTCAACACGATCGATCACTTCATCGACGAGATCATCGCCAACTATCCCGTAGACAAAAACAAACTCTACCTGCTCGGCTTCAGCCAGGGAAGCATCGTCTCTATGTCTTATGCATTGACTCATCCACAGCGCGTGGCAGGTGTCATCGCGCAATCAGGATATATTCCGCATGAATCAGGGCTGAAAATTGACGAAGCGGGCATCAAAGGCAAACCCTTCATCCTCACCCACGGCATTCAGGACCCCATGCTCCCCATAGACTGGGCACGCCGCAGCCGCGACACATTGCAAAAGCTGGAAACCGATCTCGAATATTACGAGTTCAACATGGCGCACAACATCTCCGCCGACTCGCTGGCAGTGATCAACACCTGGCTCGAAAAACAATTAAAGTAAAAAAATTGACGCAGTGCTTTTTCATAATGCGATACAATTAAAAAATGACTTCACCCTCTGTCACTTCCCTACTCGAACAAGCCCTCGCTTCGCGCGCCGCACTTATTGACCCCAAACACGAATCAGCCTTCCGCCTCTTCAACGGCTTCATCGAAGGCTGCCCCGATCTCATCATTGATGTCTACGCCTCCACGGTCGTTATTAACAACTATGCCGATAACCCAGAACAGGGAGCATTGTTGGTTCAGGAAGCACAACAGTTCCTAACCACGTCCCTGCCCTGGCTGCGCGCAGGCATTGTCAAAACTCGCAACGGAGCAACTCACGAAGATAAATGCGGACAACTTCTGTTCGGCACAGAGATAGACAGAAAAATAAAAGAACACGACGTCTGGTATGCGATCAACCTCACACTTAATCGCGACTCAAGTTTGTATCTCGACACACGTAATTTGCGTAAATGGCTGATCGAAAATCTAAAAGATAAATCTGTGATGAACACTTTTGCCTACACTGGCAGTTTCGGCGTTGCCGCGCTCAAAGGCGGAGCCAGCCAGGTTGTGCAAATTGACCTAAACCGTGATTTCCTCAACCTCGCCAAAGACTCTTATTCACTCAATGGCTTCCCCA
>JAVBXV010000189.1 GCA_030824405.1 Anaerolineales bacterium
CCGCTCATTACAGGCTCGCTGGTTGTTACCCTGGGCGCGGCGTTGATCGCTGTCCCATTTGGGATCGGCACCGCCGTTTATATTTCTGAAATTGCTCCACGTTGGATGCGCGAAATTCTCAAACCGCTTGTGGAATTGCTTGGTGGACTTCCTTCGGTTGTGTTGGGATTTCTTGGCATTCTTGTTGTCTCCCCATTTCTGCGCGTCTTTCTGGATCTGCCAACTGGTCTGACCGCTTTTACAGGTTCCCTGCTTTTGGGAGGGATCGCCGTACCCACGGTCGTGTCCGTTGCGGAAGATGCGTTGGATGCCGTTCCGCGTGCGTATCGTGAAGGTGCCTGGGCATTGGGCGCTACCAAATGGCAGACCATCTGGCGGGTGACATTGCCTGCCGCGAAATCTGGTGTACTCACGGCCGTCATGCTCGGTGTGGGACGCGCCATCGGCGAAACCATGACCGTGATGATGGTGACTGGCAATGCGCCTGTTCTAGCTGTAAAACTGGGCAGCCTCTTTTCACCTGTCCGCACGATGACCGCCACCATCGCCGCAGAAATGGGCGAAGTAGCCAATGGCAGCACACATTATCACGTGCTGTTCTTTATCGGCATGGTTCTATTTTTGATCTCGCTGATCGTCAATGTGATCGCGTCCTCGGTTGTCTTCCGCGCCAAGAAACGTGCTGAAAGAATTCTGTCCTAACTATTCTTCTCTTTCTTCGAGTGAGGAAAGAGAAAGGAAAATGATCAAACTCAAATGATGAAATTTTTGTCTCGTAATCGTCATACTGTCCAACGGCTTGGATTCAGCCTCATCACCTTGATGGCGGTGGCGACTGTGATTCCCATCGTTGGCACAGTTATTTTTATTCTTTTCAAAGGCGGCTCCGCTATTTCGTTGGAATTCCTCTCAGGTTTTCCGCGCGATGGAATGCGTGAAGGCGGTATTCTGCCCGCCATCATCGGCACGCTGTATCTCACCATCGGCACAGCGATCTTCTCGGTTCCGTTGGGGATCGCTGCCGCAATCTATCTGTCTGAATATGCAAAAGACAACCAGGTGACACGTCTCATTCGTTTGGCGATCATCAACCTGGCTGGTATTCCCTCCGTGGTGTACGGTTTGTTTGGGCTGGGTTTGTTCGTGCTCTTTTTACAGTTTGGTACATCCATTCTGGCCGCATCGCTTACGCTTTCAATTATGACCTTGCCTGTCATCATCAGCACTGCGGAAGAAGCTTTGCGCTCCGTGCCGCAGTCGTTTCGTACGGTCAGTATTTCTCTTGGCGCAACACGCTGGCAGACCATCCGCCGCATTGTGTTGAAGGAAGCCCTGCCTGGAATTCTGACAGGCGTCATCCTTGGCTTGGAACGTGCCGCAGGCGAAACTGCCCCGATCCTTTTCACGGGCGCGGCTTTCTTTCTTCCACGGCTGCCAGGCTCCCCATTTGATGCGACCATGGCGCTGCCTTATCATCTGTTCGTGATTTCCACACAGGTTCCTGAAATGCCCATCCAGATCCAATACGGCACAGCGCTCGTGCTGCTTGCTTTTGTGTTGACCATGAATGTGATCGCCACGGTCATCCGTTCGCGTGCGAGAGCGAGGCGGCAATGGTAGAAAATAAAATAACAATCGAAAACTTATCATTACAATATTCCGATGGCACCGAGTCACTGCGTGACGTCAGCATGGACATTCGTCAGAACGCCGTGACAGTTTTGTTCGGTCCAGCGGGAGGCGGTAAATCCACTTTGTTGCGTTGTCTTAATCGCTTGAATGATCTCACTGAGGTAAAGGCCAGCTCGGGGCAGATCCTCATCGATGGGGAAAATATTCTTGACCCAAAAATCGATGTGGTGGCTTTGCGCCGCAAAGTGGGGATGGTGTTCGCGCGGCCTGTGCCGTTGCCGATGAGCATTCGCGAGAATGTGATCTATGGCCTGGATCTCGCGGGCGAAAAACGAAAATCGAAATTGGATGAAGCCGTTGAACGCAGTTTGAAACTCGCCGCGATCTGGGATGAAGTGAAAGATAGATTGAATGACCCCGCGATCGCTTTATCTGGCGGTCAACAGCAGCGTGTGTGCCTTGCGCGTGTGCTGGCGCTGCAGCCTGAAATTATTTTGCTCGATGAACCCACCTCGGGCCTTGACCCAATTTCCACGGGCAAAGTGGAAGCCGCCCTGCTGGAATTGAAAAAAGAATACACAGTCATTCTCGTGCCGCATTCTGTGCAGCAAGCCGCGCGCACCGCAGATTACGCCGCTTTCTTTTTGACTGGTGAACTGATCGAATATGGCGAAGGGAAATCACTCTTCACCGTGCCGAAGCAAAAGAAAACTGAAGACTACATCATGGGCAGGTTTGGATAATAAAAAAACGGCGGAGATTTCTCCGCCGTTTTTGTTTACCAAACTCTTTCCAAATTTTCGTTCCTGCCCACTTTACGACCCACCTTCGCCATATCGATCCACTCGCCGTGAACTTTCACACGCACCACGTCTGCTGTGTAATCTGTGGATGTGCCGTTGCTGTTGTTGAAAAGATACGAGCCGACTGCATAAATATCAACAGGTACTTCCAGTTTTTCGAATTTACGGATCTTATCTGGGTTGAACCCCCCTGAGACAACGATCTTCACACTGCGACAAAATTCCTGCGCCGCTTCTTTCCACGCGGCGGGGATGTTCCAACGTTCCCAGGCATGGTCAATCCCCTGGCGGACGTTGAACACCAGCCGTGGATTCACGCCGAGATCCAAAGCGGGTTCGCCCAACGGCGTAACGGAAACATCACGCAGGCTTCCGCTTGTATCCAAACGCACGCCATACAGTTTATATTTTTCAGCCTCTTCGATACTGCCTGCATCGATCAATTCGCGGTATTTTGCGAACATCGCATCCAGTGTCCGCAGTGTATCGCGGACAGAGTCGTTGTTGAAATCCACCAATGCAATGCGTGGAATGTTCGCGGGCAAAATATTCGAGAACTGCATCATTGCTTCGGCGGTATCGCCAAGGAAGGATGCGATCGCAGCATGGGCAACTGTCCCGCCGCCCGCGCCGCCCCACCAATCGCCTTGCGCATCGGTGGAAACAAATGCGCCCAATTCCTGGGCGTAATCTTTGTTGAATCTTTGCAGGGCAATGTTGTAGGCATAGCCATCTGCGGCTTGCACTTCGTGCACGTCAAATCGCGCAGGGAAGAACAGTACAGGCTTACCGCGTGAAGCAACCAGCGTTTCATAGACATTGGTCGCCACACGGCTGGAGCGTGTCAGAATTCCAAGGGATGGGGTTTCGAGCAATGCAAAATCGCGATACCGTCCACGCACTTTGATGACGGGTTGTATCTTCGTTGGGTCGCCATCGTATTTGACAATGGTTCCATCATGCACAGCCCATACTTCAAGTTTGTCTGAAGTATCTACAAACGTATCACCATCAAAATATCCCGTGCAATGCCTGAGCATCTCAAGTGATTTATCCACGCCCACTACGGTGGTCTTGCCCATTCTGCGCGTGAACCATTGCATCTCCACTTCGATGTCACCGACTTCGATCTGTTCTGGCGAAATGCCATCAGGCAGATTGTGGAATTTCCCTGCATAGCGATAGCCATCGCTGGACAACGAGATTAGCATGCGGTTGATGTTCTCGAAATATTTGTCCGAGTACCAGCCGCGGCGCATGCGTTCAATATCTAGTTTGAATGTTTCGTTGGTTAATCGTTTACCGTCAAAAGTGGACATTGCTTTTCTCTATTCTTTGGAAGTTAATAAAATTTATGAAAGTTCATCAGTCGATTTGACGATCTTCATCCCAGCTTTGGCAAAGCGGGCATACGCTTCATTCGCCGCGTCGGTATGGTCCACAACCCCAGGCACGACCACTGGCGAGGAGCAGTCTTCGAGTAGATGGACTTTCTTTGCAAGTTCTGGGTCTGCGGCCTGAATATCATCAAGCAAGTCGGAAACCGTCCACGCTACGCAGTGACTCTTCGCCTGCCCCGCAATGTAGAGTCTGTCCACTTCATGTAGGTGTTGAATAAATTTCGGATCGCGTATGCCAAGGGTTTCG
>JAVBXV010000054.1 GCA_030824405.1 Anaerolineales bacterium
AGTTCAGTTTCATCGCGCAGATCGGCAATGCGGCGATATAAGCGCAGGCGCAGATCCTGATCTGAAATGTAATCTTTGGGAATGCCCACCGCGAGCGGCAGATCCACATTCACTGGCATGGACAGCGGCAGGCTGAACGCGGAAGGCAGCAATACCGAGGGAAAATCGATATTCAAATTATCTTTCATAAGAATACGAATACGGCGGACCGCATCTGCCAGCATTCTTGTGTACAGATGAAAACCAACAGATTGAATATATCCATGCTGGCGTGTGCCGAGCAATTCACCTGCGCCGCGAATTTCAAGATCACGCATGGCAATCGAATAACCTGCGCCAAGCTGCGTATTTTCTGCGATCACTTCAAGGCGTTGCTGACCTTCATGCGTAGGAGACATTTTGTTGTGGCGGAAGAAATATGCATACGCGCGCATCGCGCCGCGGCCTACACGTCCGCGTAGTTGATAGAGTTGCGCAAGGCCGAACGTATCGGCGCGATCAACGATCAATGTATTGGCATTGGGAATATCCAAACCAGATTCGATGATGGTCGTAGAAAGTAGAATATCGATCTCACCCATCGTGAAGCGATGCATCACACTGGCAAGTTGACCTTCCGCCATTTGACCGTGGCCGATATCCACGCGTGCTTCAGGGACAAGTTGATTCAGATGCGCCTTCATTGCATCAATAGTGGTGACGCGGTTGTGGACGAAGAAGATCTGTCCGCCGCGTTCCAGTTCGCGCAAAATGGATTGACGAACAAGCCGTGGAGAATACGGCCCAACATGCGTAACGATCGGCAGGCGTTCTTCTGGCGGTGTGTTCAAATTGGAAATATCGCGCACACCTGTCAACGCCATGTATAGTGTGCGCGGGATCGGCGTGGCAGTCAGAGTCAGCACATCCACTTCGGTACGGAGTTTTTTGAAATGTTCCTTATGGGTAACACCAAAGCGCTGTTCTTCGTCCACGATAACCAGCCCCAAGTCTTTGAAAATCACATCGGAAGAGATCAAGCGATGCGTACCAATGACAATATCCACTTCGCCGATGGCAAGTTTATATAAGATCTCGGTCTGTTCACGCGGGGTGCGGAAGCGCGAAAGCATTTCTACTTTGACGGGGTACGCGGCCAGCCGCTGTGTAAAGGTTTCAAAATGCTGTTGTGCCAACACGGTGGTAGGCACAAGCACAGCCGCCTGTTTGCCGCTCATCACAGCCTTAAAGGCAGCACGCAGAGCAACTTCTGTTTTTCCGTAGCCCACATCACCGCAGAGCAAGCGGTCCATGGGACGTGCACGCTCCATATCTCGTTTGATATCGGCAATGGCGCGTTTCTGGTCTTCAGTTTCCACATACGGAAAACTGTCTTCCAATTCTTTTTGCCAGTGTGTATCTTCTGAAAATGCGTAGCCTTCCACGACCTGACGGCGTGCGTACAAATCGAGCAAATCTTCTGCTACTTTTTGGATCGCTTCTTTTACTTTGGCTTTGGTCTCAGCCCATGCCTGCCCGCCGAGATTATCGAGGGAGGGTGAACCACCGTCCGCGCCAACGTAGCGTGTGAGCCTGTCTGCTTGATGAACAGGGACGTAGAGAATATCGCCGCGATCATATTCGATCGTGAGGTATTCTCTTTCGTGGCCGTCCAATTGTCGCTGGATGAGACCGTTGAAGCGTCCAATACCGTGATCGACATGGACAACGAAATCCCCAACTTGCAGATCCGAATAAATAGACTCGGGAGTCTCGGCGGCTTGCTTCTGGCGAATGCGCGGCTGCGGACGTTCCCAGCCGAAGATCTCAGAATCGGTGATGAGATGCGTAACGAGTTGGGAATCATTTTTTAGCGTGAAGCCTTCTGAAAGAGAGGCTTCAATAAATTGAAGATTGGCTGGCTCGGAGTTTGGATAATGCTCACTCCACAACTCATGTAAACGCGGAGTCTGACGCGAGACAATAAAGACCCGCTCCTCTTTTTCGATCACACCCGCAAGGTAATCAATAAATGGTTTCAGCCTGCCACCGAATCTTTCGTCGTGGCCAAAGTGCGAGGCAAGATCAATGCCTGCTTCGCTTTCAATGATCTCTGTGGAATGTCCAAGCTCAAGGGTGGTCATACCATGCATGGAATCATTTAGTTCAGACCACGGCAAATATGGAACAGGGAAAGTTTCGGCAAGCGTGCCTTCTGAAATACTTTCTTGCCTGAACTTGACGGCCTGTTCTTCAATTTCATTCGCCATCGTTTCCACAAGGCCAATGTCATCCATCAACACCAAGGATTTTTGCGGAAGATAATCCAACAACGAAGCGGGCTGTGGATGCAAGAGCGGAAGATGGAACTCGCTCAGATTTTCAGAGGTATCGCCCTCGGGCTGTAAAAATTCACGCGCAGGCGTGATGAGAATATTTTCAAGTTTCTCGATCGTGCGTTGTGAAGCAGGGTCAAACTGACGGATGGTTTCGATCTCGTCGCCAAAGAAATCAAGGCGCACAGGATTGGGTTCCGTGGGCGGCCAGATATCGAGCAGACCGCCGCGATGTGAAAATTGACCAGGTTCGAGGACGGTGTTCACACGCTGGTATCCGACGCGTGCCCACTCGCGGATCAATCCATCGGGTTGGATGCTCTGGTTTACTGACAGTTTTTTACACGCTTTGAGATAGTCTCTGCGCGGCAGGGTGCGCGTCATCAACGAACGCACAGACGCAATGATGACGGGCTGCAGCTCTGGCTTTTGCACAAACGGAAGATGATACGCCGCAAGCGCGGTCAACGTTTGCAAACGCGAACGGCGCGTGGACACGCCCCAGGCGGCTTCTTCATAGAATAACGGATTCGGCTCTGCAAACAAAAGGCGCGGAGTCTTGAGCCAATATCCCAACTCATCAAAAAGAGACAGGGCATGATCAGCACGATCTGTGATCAGCAGGATTGGACGATTGACGTCCGCGTGCAAAGCAGCGAGGGCAGGCAAACGCGCAGAACGCGGAAGGCCAAGCCCTGAAAGGGGTTTGCCCGCGTTGAGCCCAACCAGCAACTGCTGATAGGCAGGGATCTCACGAAGATTGCTTAAGATGGATTGCATGGTTAAGAAAGAAGAGAGTAGAGAACGGAGAGCGAAAAAACTACTTTACTCTCTCACATCTCCGTTATATTTATTCATTGCGGCATTCAGCCCTTTGGTTATAAATTCGAAGGCGGCATCAGAGGCACGATCAAGAATTTCAGGCAGGAGTTTGGCATCGTCTTTCGAAAAATCTTGAAGGACGTAATCCTTCGGCTCCATTCTTCCAGGCGGACGGCCAATGCCGAGGCGCAAACGCGGAAAATCTTTTGTGCCTAGTTTTTCAATTGTGGACGCCATGCCTCGCTGTCCGCCGGGGCCGCCGCCAGGACGAATGCGGATGGTGCCAAATGGAATATCCAGGTCATCATGCGCAACGAGCAGATTTTCGATGGGGATCTTGTAGAAGTGCAACAGTCCCTGCACCGATTGACCTGAAAGATTCATATACGTCTGCGGTTTGGCGAGGACGAGTTTACGGTCTTCGTAGCGCGAAGTGATCACAATTGCATTCGATTGCATTTTCATCCCACGCGCATCGAGGCGGATGGTTAGTCGGTCGATCAACATAAAGCCAATATTATGGCGGGTGTTGAGATATTCACGGCCAGGGTTACCAAGGCCGATCAGAAGATAGGACAATTCAGGGGTCATGTGTTTAAGTACCAGTCTCAATTCTTGCGTAAGCGAAGTAGAAGGGAAAAGACAATGAACAAAACAAAAGCGATCAACGCGCCGCGGCCAAACGTGGAGTAGATCGAGTCCACGTTGAGGGCGGCGGGGTTGGCGGGGATAATTGCTGTGGGCTGGGCAAACACCAGCGTGGGTTCAGGCAAGAGTGTGGCTTCTGCCGCAACAACGGCGGGAGGGGCAATTTGAAAAATCTCCTCGGGGGTGGCGGTGGGCAATGGCACATCGTTGCGGATCTTCAAATCTGTGATAGCGGCGTCTTGCGAGGTGCCATCCTGCAAAAAGACGC
>JAVBXV010000028.1 GCA_030824405.1 Anaerolineales bacterium
TGTGATAGCGGCGTCTTGCGAGGTGCCATCCTGCAAAAAGACGCGCAGATGCAGGGTGTAATCCCCGTCTGTGACGGTGGTGGTGTCCCAGATGGCGATGGAGGAATTGGTTACAGGCTGGAGAAATGTCTGGATGGTGAACCAACTGGCGGCGGGGTCTGAAGCGTAGGAAAAAGCCAGTTCAGCAGATGCAAAATTCGGCACGTCCATCACGCCAAAAATCTCCACTTGTCCACGAAGCGTGTCCCCAGAGGTCGGAGAAGTTAACGTGACGGTTGGAGCTTGAAAAAACAGGGTTAAAAGAAGAAAAAGCCTGATCATGACAATCGGTAAGTTTAACATGAAGGGAGAGACGGGTCAAATTTTGATATTTTCTTTTTTGAAATGTGCGGGCAATTCTCGAAACATTCATTTTCTGGTAAACTCATGCGAGAAGTAAATTTAGCGGGCAAACCGCTTTTTAAATGAGGAGAACGCGTTATGGCAAAATCCCGCTCTGACCAAATGGTGGAACGCCTTCGAAATATGCAGGCATCTGCTCCCGATATTGAAGCATCAGCCGTCGTTTCTGTAGACGGCCTTATTATGGCATCTGCGTTGCAACAGGGCGTGGAGGAAGATCGCGTTTCGGCCATGTCTGCGGCCATGCTTTCTCTTGGTGAACGTATTTCAGGCGAACTTGGACGCGGCGGCCTGGAACAGGTTTATATTAAAGGAGACAAGGGCTCGATCGTATTGACCTCCATTGGTGATGAAGCTGTGCTGACTGCCATGGCCCGTCAGGATGCCAAACTTGGCATGATCTTTTTGGAAATGCGGCGCGCCGCAGAAGACCTTGTAAAGCTAGTTGGATGAAGCGAATAAAATCCTTTACAAACATAAATACGCTACCCCGAATGGGGAGGGCTTAATCGCCCTCCCCATTCTCTTTGTTTAAATCCATTCCCCCATCCCCATGCCCTCCCGATCTGGGAGTGGAATAAAAAAGGAAAAAAACAATGGCAACAAAATATTTATTTTTTACAGGCGGTGTGGTTTCATCTGTTGGTAAAGGTGTAACCGCCGCAGCAACGGGACTTCTCCTCAAGGAACGCGGTTTCAAAGTTGCCGTGCAGAAACTGGACCCGTATATTAATGTAGACCCAGGCACGATGAGTCCATACCAGCACGGCGAAGTCTACGTGCTGGATGACGGCGCGGAAACGGATCTCGATCTGGGTCACTACGAAAGATTCATTGACATCCGCCTGAGCAGGGTCAGCAATTTCACCACGGGGCAGGTATACGCCGAAACCATTTCAAAGGAACGCCGCGGTGATTATCTCGGCGGCACCATTCAGGTAATTCCGCACATTACCAACGAGATCAAACGACGCATTGGTTTGGTCTCAAAAGAAACAGGCGCAGAGATCGTCATTCTTGAAGTGGGCGGAACCGTGGGCGATATTGAGTCGCAGCCATTTCTGGAAGCATTGCGTCAACTGCGCAATGAAGTTGGCCGCGAGAATTGTTTGTTTGTGCATGTCACCTGGCTACCCACCATTGGCGCCACTGGCGAAATGAAAACAAAGCCCACACAACATTCGGTAGCCGCCATGCGCTCGATCGGTATCTCGCCCAACATCATCATCGCACGCGCAGATCAGGATGTGGATAAAAGCCTGTGTGAAAAGATCGCACTCTTCTGCGATGTAGAAAAAGATTCCGTCATTCCCATGAAGACCGCGGATGTGTTGTACGAAGTCCCCTTGCTGCTTGAAAAACTTGGCGTGGGCGATCTAGTGGTCAACAAACTTGGTTTGGAATCAAAACGCAAGCCGAACATGAAGCCGTGGAAAAAACTTGTTGAAGATGTCCGCAAACCAAAACCAACTGTAAAAGTTGCGCTGGTCGGCAAGTATGTTGAATTACAGGATGCCTACATGTCTGTGCGCGAAGCGCTTAAGCATGCAGGCATTGCCAACGATGTTGAAGTGGAGATCAGTTGGATCCATTCTGTTGATCTTGAAAAAGAAAAAGACAAGAGCTGGGACATCATCAAAAAGGTTGATGCCATCCTTGTCCCTGGCGGGTTCGGTTCGCGCGGCATTGAAGGCAAAATTCTCGCGGCACGCTATGCGCGTGAAAACAAAGTCCCCTACCTTGGTTTGTGCTTGGGCATGCAAGTGATGTGCGTTGATTTTGCGCGCAACGTCCTCGATCTTGAAGATGCCAATTCCTCCGAGTTTGATCGCAGCACGTCATACCCCGTGATCGATCTGATGATCGACCAGCGATCCATCACCGACATGGGAGGAACCATGCGCCTCGGACTCTACCCATGCCTGCTCCAAAAGGGGACGAAGGCTGCCAACGCCTATGGCATCTCTCACGTAGACGAGAGACATCGTCACCGCTTTGAGTTCAACAACGCCTATCGCGAAGAATTCTCCAAGCATGGCATGGTCTTCTCTGGTTTGTCTCCAGACGGCAAATTGGTTGAGATCGTGGAACTGGCCGAACATCCCTACATGGTCGCGAGTCAATTTCACCCTGAGTTTTTGTCCCGCCCGATGAAACCACATCCATTGTTTGTGGGGTTGTTGAAGGCAGCGAAGGAAAAAGCGAAGAAGTGATTTGAGAGTGAAAAGTAAAAAGTGAAAAAGGAGTGCGTCGCACCAGACGATTAAGGTGCGACGCACTTATTGTAAAAACTATTCAATGACCCAATGCTTATTTAAAATCAACTGCGGTTAGGAATTCTCTATTTTCAATGTGTCCGCGCGCAGGCGTAGAGATTTAATCAACTTCTCGTGGGCATTCGGCGTAAAGTAATCGAGATAATGTAATTTTTTCAGGCGTTCAAAGGAGGGACTGCAATCATCCAAGCGCAAAGGGATGATATAGATCGCGCCTTCTGGCTTTTCATCTGAGGCATCCAACGCACGCCGAATTTCCTTGTTGACATATCCCTCTTTAGCTACGGATACTTTGGAAAGACAAATTATGATCGCGTCTGTTTCACGGGCGGCTTTGTAGATTTCCAAGTCGAAATCCTGCCCGGGCAGTAGGTTTTCTTCATCCAGCCACGGGTCGATCCATGTTTCGGCGGTGAGTTTTTTATATAACTCGCGTACGGCAGGTTTATCCTGCGAGGCATGGCATAGAAAAACGCGGAGTTTGCGAATGGCAGCCATGCTACATTTTTATTCCCAAAGTCCCTGCGCGAATTTTGAGGGCTTTGATCAAATTGGAATACACGCGATCTTTGTGTTCTTCATCCCCAAAATAATCGACGTACTGATATGGTTGGAGGCGGTCAGGCACCTCACAATTATCAAGCCGAATGGGGATGATAAAAATCGTCCCATCTGGTTTTTCGGCGGCGGCATCCAGGGCAAGTTTCAATTCTTTATGAAAAAATCCCTCTTGCCTGACAGCAACCGTGGACAAAAATATAATTACCGCGTGAGAGTTGTGAACAGCTTCAACTACACTTCCCTCCCACATTTGGCCAGGGAGAATATCCTCTTCATCAAACCATGGGTCAACCCAGACTTCACCTTTTAAGCGTTCACGAAATTCGCGAACGTGGGTTGAATTTTCCTTGGTGTAACAAAGAAATGGAATTAATTTGGAAGTTGTGGCTTCGCTCCCTACAACAGACGCAGGCATGCTGACAAGTAATTTTTCACTTTGACTGCTGGTATTCAAACTTGAATTATCCCCAATAATGATATTTGAATTACTCACATCACCATTAATGATGATGCTTTTATCGCCTGCTGTAATTTTGTTCGGAGTCTTGTTTTTTTGAGGCATGTGGATGGATCGCTCCCGTCTTGAAATATTCGTCCATTATACAGCAGTGCCTCATCGACCCACTTTACAAACTTTCACCCGCCAAATCCCTTGGGCTTTTCGGCATAGACGCCACGCATTTCTTCAGGCAGGGATGCCGCCAGCGTGAACATCACTCTGTCCATCAGCGCAAGGGGTGTTTCGCCAGGTTTTGGCAAAATGGGAGGGAGCAGACGAATGGTTACATCTGTGCGGCGGGGAAAGCGTTTG
>JAVBXV010000205.1 GCA_030824405.1 Anaerolineales bacterium
CTGTTCGCGGGTGAAGCCCATTTCTTCGTGTGAGTAGGCATGGTCACTGCTGAAGGTGAGTGTCTCTTTGACGGCTCGGTCAATGATAACGGGCAGGCCGGGTTTATCTGGGTAGCCAAATTGCTCATAGAAGGCGCGGATGACAGTTTCCGGGCGTTGGATCAAGTCGTCGTATTTCATGATCAAGTGTCGGGGAGATGGATGCGCATCCAGATACTTGAGCGGGTGGCTGTACCAGTGTTTGGTCATGTCCACGATCTCGTCAATGTAGAAATATCCTTCACCAGGGTCGGTGAATTGACGCCGTGCGTAATTGATCCATGAAATGGTGGAGGGCAGCATATCGAGCGGGTTGCGGGCCAGGTAGATGATGCGTGCTTCGGGGAAGAATTCGGCCAGCGTTTCGATCTTGGCGCTGAACGCTGGGTTCTTGGCAACGAAATATTTTTTACCCGTTGCATACATGTGCCGCTGAATCATGGATCTGTAAAAGGTCATGATGCGTTTTTTGTGTGCGGGGCTCAGGGCTTCATCGAAATGCTGATAATTCGGCATTTCGTCCATGAATGGGAATAGGAAGGTGACGAAGTAGCCGTCCCAGATGTGCAGGTGGATGTTCTCATCCTCTTCAGGTTGGAAGAAGGAGATGGGATGTATCTTGATCTTGCCAAGTGTGGCTGCGTCAAATTTATACAGGAACTTGTGCAGGGTGTTGTTGAGATATTTTGTGTCCAGCCGTGCAACAAATTGCGTAAACTTCTTTTGTGTAACAGAAGGGGTTAAATAAATATCCCAGGTGGTTAGGCTGGTGAAAGTTTCTGTGTCTCTGGAAAGCAGGCGATGTAAAAAGGTGGAACCGCTGCGCAGGTTTCCAAGGATGAAAAGTGGTTTTTCGATCGGATGATTCTTATAAGCGGGGAAGAGGATGTCATCAAGCACAAAACAGGTCCAATGGATCAAACTGCCAAGGGGCCAGACTACATAGAAAAGTAGTAGGAATATAAATCTTTTGCGGGTGAGGCGGGCTGTGGTGTTTTTTGAATTAAAGAATGAACGATAGAAGGTGCGCCAGAAGAGGCGAAAATTGTATCCCATGTAGAGTGAGTATCCTTGCATTTGATGAGTACATTCAAAAAGGCCGCAAGACCTTTCGGTTATTCTAACACCAATTGTTTGGCCGAGTCACCCTAAAATTAAGACGAGGATTCCATGAAACTTTTGATGCGCTTGAGCATTTCCTCGTGTGCGGTTTGTGCCTGCTGAAACGCATATCCAAACAACAGATCGGGCGCCTTCATGGTAATGGTTTCGTGCAATATCACCCCGTTTTGTGCAGGCGTGATCTTTGTAATATTGGTGATGTATGTGCCTGGGTATTGATACGCCTCGGTGTGGACAGTGTTTTCTGTAACTGAAACAATATCGGCTTGATATTTGATCTTAAATTTGAACGGCCCCCATTTTAAATTATCGGTGATGAAGTAGCGCCTTACGCCCGCAGGTTCTTCTCTTGCACGTTCCACATCCACGATCAAGGGGTGAATTTTGTGATGCTTGCTGTAATCGGCGATCAGGTCGATCACTGAGTTGGTGTCGGAAAGAATAAAGATCTCTTTTTCAAAAGTACCTTGTTTCATGGTTTGCTCCTCAATAAATTTTCTCTATTTTACGTCAAACTTTTCAAGGCGTGCCTTGAGGTTCGTTAGCAGGATTTTTTGCACACGCAGCGCTTCTTTCATAACAGGTTTTTCGACCCAGCGGTGTACGTTGATCTCAACGTGTTGTGAGAGATGTGTGCCTGAGCCATTTGATTCAAAATGATAAGTGGAATGCAGCGACAGATTGGGGATGCTTTTTACAAAGGCCTCAAGCGTTTTATTTTTTTCTGATTCCACCAGATCCACTTTGATGCGATTGTTGAAAATGGGAAGCCCCAGCCAGCGAAAGGTTTCCACGGTCTCGTATGAATGAACAGCCTTGCCGCCGCCACGCATCCATTCTGTGACGGGAGATAAACTGGTCAGCAAAGGCTGCAAGCCGATATAATTTTTTGGCAGAGCAAGATGTTCGTACACTACAGAAACGGGTTGTGGAAGGTCTTTTTCGAGGGTGAAGGATTGCATGTTTTTCCTTTTGGCTTGGATGAAGTTCGCGCTTCTTTCCTGCCGATCACTGGTGCAGCGTTCTACCAGCCACTCAGCGCGGATTATATTTTCTCGACAAATTCCTTGAAGCGATCCATGTCTCTTTGTGTGCGGGCGACGAGATTCTTTTTCATCACTGGCCCCATGATCTTCATAAGGATGGTTTTGAAAGCATACGTTACTTCCACTTTCCAAAGCGTTTCATTTTCATTGACCGCGATGAATGTATTTTTGATCGTGTTGTCTGCAAAGTTGTTTTCGTAGAGGCTGTCCAGTTGGTCTGGTTCGGCGCGGTGGATGATCTTTTCTGTGAGCGAGAATTCTCGTCCATTTTCGGAGTAGCTGAGTTTTGAAACCGCTCCAGTCTGGCCCTGTGTTCCGCTCACATTTTCAACCTGGGTCAAAGTAGGCTGCCAGTTGACGATGTTCTGCGGGTCGTCAAATATTTTCCAAACTTCAGCGCGGGGTTTGTTGATGGGGAGTTCGAGAAAGAATTTCATACGGGTTCCTTGTGATAACGAAGTGAGATGTTATTTTAGAATGCTTGGTTGGCAAAGTCAATGACAGTGAGGTAGTACAATTAAAAGAATATAAAAACAGGAGTTTACATGGATGATCTATTGACGTATCAAGCCACGCAGAACTATCTGGCGTCTCTTGTGCCGCCACGCGAGCAGGAATTGCGGGTGATGGAAGACTACGCCGAGAAGAATGATTTTCCGATCATTGGGCCAGCCTGTGGATATTATTGTTATCAACTGGCGCGCATGATCAACGCGAAGTCCATTTTTGAGCTGGGGTCAGGCTATGGATATTCCACGGCCTGGTTTGCGAAGGCTGTAGGGGAAAACAACGGCGGTGTTGTGCACCACACTGTTTGGGACGAGGAAATGTCGAAGCTGGCTCGCAGGCATCTGGTTAAGTTGGGAAGCGCTGCACTGGTCCAGTTTCATGTGGCAGAGGCGGTGGAGACTCTTCGTCAAACTGATGGGCCGTTCGATATCATCTTCAATGATATTGATAAGCAGGCGTATCCTGAATCACTGCCTGTAATTAAAGAGAAATTGCGCAGCGGCGGTTTGTTGATCATTGATAACATGCTTTGGCATGGCCGCATTTTTGATGAGACAGATGTTTCGCCTGCGACAAAAGGCGTGCATGAATTTACCCGCCAGATCACTACCGATAAAGATTGGATCGTTTCGCTTGCGCCCATGCGTGATGGAATGATCGTAGCTTATAAAAAATAAAAATAGAGGGTTGATGAATAATTTTGACGTTGTTCCAGACCGCAGCAAGCATATTATGCTTACAAAGTGGACAACGTATCCGAAAGATGTTTTACCCATGTGGTTGGCAGACATGGACTTCACGGCCCCCAAGCCGATTTTGGATGCCCTGCATAAAGTGTTAGATCATGGTGTGCTAGGATATGAAATGCCCAGCAAAGTTTTGCAGGAAACTGTCGCCGCGCGCATGGATCGTTTATATGGCTGGAAGGTGAAACCTGGAGCCGTGGTGCCCGTGACTGGCGTTGTGAGCGGCCTTACGGTGGCGGCGCGCGCTTTTTGTACGCCCAAAAAAGGTGTGGCAATTCAAACCCCTGTGTACAACGAGTTTTATGAAGTGAAAGATAATGTCGGGATTCCCGAAATTGATCTGCCGCTTGTGAAGGATGTGTATGACAATATTCTTCATTATGAAATTGATTGGGATGTGTTCGAGAAGCAGGTGAAAAAGGCGGGCATCTTTTTGTTGTGCAACCCGCATAACCCGTTGGGGATCATTTTCACCCGCAAGGAATTAACCCGCATGGCGGAGATCTGCATTCGCAACAAGGTGCTGATCGTTTCTGACGAGATCCATTCAGAGTTATTGTTGGATGACAATAAATTTACACCGAT
>JAVBXV010000183.1 GCA_030824405.1 Anaerolineales bacterium
TTTGGCCCTTTTAGGATGGCTTGCTTAAGGGCTGTCTCTGATTTTTCCAGCAGAATTTCATTCGTAAGAGATTCTCCGCCTGAGTGGGTGGTGCAGCCGATATTTATCGTAAACGCGATCGATGTTCCATCTTGTGTATTAAACTTTGTGCGGAAGACCGAAAGCAGGCGTTCGCAGACAGCCCGTGCCCCAGCTTCATTTGTGGTGGGCAGTAAAATCTTGAAGCGATTGCCTGTGTTGGAGGGAATATCAACAGACCGTAAATGTGAATTTAATGCCGAAGCAAACAGAAAGGGTGCTGCGCTGCGAGTCTTTTCATCAATAGCAGTGGATATGATCTCGATTTGAATCAAGGATAGCGGAGCGGGATATCTGTTCGATCTTGCAACCTCGTATTCCATCAAAATCTTAAATACACTGCCATCGTATAGATCTTCACCTCGGGAAAGTGTTTTGTTCATGCGGGCTCCTTTATGGGGTATATAGCACTACACTTTCTTGTTCGTTTGGGTCGTTGCGGGCTATGACCGCAACGACTTCTTCTGTATCGCTCAAATTTACAGGTTGGTGTGGAACATTCGGCGGGATGAAGAGAAAATCACCTGCTTCATTGATGCTGGATTGTTCAAGATTTGTGCCGTACTTTGTTTCAGCGCGGCCCTTGATGATGTAGATCGTTGTCTCGTGGCCGTTATGATAATGTGCCACAGCCTTGCCGCCAGGCGGAATGATAACAAGATGCATGCAGAGATGTTTTGTCCCTGCAGATTGGGCAGAGATGCCTTCAAAATTAGGAAGCTGCTGCTTGGAGATGAAGGATTCTTTCGGGCGAACTGTAATGATCTTACCTGCGGACATGGCTTCTCTACTCGATGCTGATCGTAATGGATTGGATCAACGCATCAAGCAGACTTAGTGATGGTTGGAAAGATTCCGAGCTGGCCGCATTGAGTTTGTCAGTTACGCCTTGATAATAGGCGCTGATACCTGCCGTGTCACTGATGTCACTTGGGTATGGGATGCCATCAGCATCGGGGTTCTCTGCTGTGGATTGTAATGGTATGGCGAGTGGAAGCAGGGCGGCAACCATGTATTTTCCATCATTGGTGAGGCCTTCGTAATGATAGAAACTATTGCTGTTGATGATCTTCCCAGGGAACTGCCCGTATTGCGAGATCATGCGCACGCCTTTTCCGCCGTTGAAATCGATCAACTTTGCCTGTGCCGCATAGTGCTGTTTTGCCGCGCCATTAAACGGCACTGTGGACAGGTTGTCGTTCGTGAACGGTATTGATGGGTCTGCCAGAATGGCCTGCAAGCGCGTGAGGCTGCTCTCCGCCCATGGGTTGATGGCGGCATATTCCTGAGCAGGGTAAATTTGCACCGTGGCATCGAAACCCCCAACAGGAGATGAATAGTCTGTGAATGTAAAAATGATGTACTCGGGTGAAACACCCCACGGGCCGCCGCTTTCCTCATTAACCGCAGGGATCAATTCGGTTGTAGCGCCGCTTGCCAGTCCTTCAGGAATGACAAGGTTAACGTTCTGAAATGAGACAGGAATTCCACTTGGCCCCGAGGTTGGCGTGTCTTGAATTACCAATTCCTCGCTCACCGCGAGCGGGAAAGGAGTGACCGCCCCTGGCATGTTGCATGCTGAAATTAAAACCACAATAATAATTGACAATAAAAGGTTCTTTTTCAATTTAAATCCTCGTTTTACTTTAATATCCGATCACTTGCGTTGATTGGATCATCGCATCCAGATATTCCAGATACGGGGTGTAGGAAAAAGTATCAGTGCTGTCCAACCGTTGAGCGACCGTGTTGAGATAGCCCGAAAAATCATCCGTGTTAAATGGAATGCCATCCATGGGTAATGGCGTGTTTGGATTATCATCCGCTGGCAGGAAGGGTGCGTTGATGGGCAGGATGGCTTGAACATAATACTGGCCATCATTTGTCATGCCTTGATAATAGTAAAACAGTTCCTTGTTGTTTACAGGCAGAAAATTTGTGAATACTTGTGTAAGGTAACGAACGCCGTGTCCATTTTCGAAATTAACCGCATGGATCTGTGCGCTAAAATCACTACTCAAATTTTCGGGCAATGGCTGGCCGTCCACGTATTGCAGGGATTGCATTGCACTCATTACATCCGCGTTCCCTTCGCCGTATTGCGCGTACTCTGCGGAACGAAAAATCATGATGTGCGGCTCGAACTGCGTCCCAGTCAATGCGTACAAATTCAGCGTGAGTTTCACATGTTGCGGCATATCCCCAAAAGATGGATTGATATACGGATATTCGACATCGGTGGTCATGGATGATGTCGCGTCATTGGCGATTCCGTTGGGAATAAAAAATGAAACCTCGGTTGTGTTTACTACAACACCATCTGGTGTTAGTTGTTCCGCTTCCTGCGGAGCGCTTGTAAAAGCTGTCAAGGTAGACGCAACGATTGTTTCCAATTCAGGCTGCGTCTGCGTTACGCGTGTGCCGAATCCGCAAGCCAGCGTGATGAATAATATTCCCATCAACCCTAAAAATTTATTTCTCATCTGTTCTTCGCTCCGATAACATTTTTCAAAATGCCAACTTTTTCAATTTCCAATTCCACAACATCGCCCGCGTTGAGCCAGGGGCCCTGTGTCTTGGTCAACTCCAAAAGGCAGCCTGTGCCAACCGTGCCCGAGCCGATCACGTCACCAATTTGCAATTCGCAATTGTCAGATGCTCTCGCAATGATCTCGCCGAACGACCAGTAGATATCTTTGAAATTTCCTCTGGACATTTCCGCGCCGTTGACTCTGGCGATCATCGTGAGATCGTACACGCCCGGTCTTCTTACTGCTCGATCAATCAACGCTTCGCCCGTAACGATAACGGGTCCCAAAGACGAGGCAAAGTCTTTCCCCTTGGCAGGGCCCAACCCAATTTTCATTTCTTCGCGTTGGACATCTCTTGCTGACCAGTCATTGAATATCGTATAGCCAAAGATGTGGGCTTGAGCATTTTCGGGTTTGATATTAATGCCGCCTTTGCCGATCACGGCTGCGATTTCCAGTTCGTAGTCCAATGCTTCAGTGTAATGTGGGAATGGGATTTCGTCTTCTGGCCCAAAGATACTATGCGGGTTGGTGTAATAAAACGCAGGGAATTTATACCAGCCCTCGGGAACGGCCCGTCCACGGTTTTGGCTGGCGGTTTTCACATGCTGTTCGAAGGCGTAGGCATCTCGCAGGGAAGTTGGTTTAAGCGGCGCATGAAATTTGACCTGGTCAACGCGGAACGATTTTTTTGAAGCTCGTTGCGCGGCTTGTTCCGCGCCGATTGCGATGACAGCCTGCATATCAGGAAATGGCAAAGTGTGGACTCTGCCATTCGAGATCAGGGCAGGCCTGGGCGGAGTCCCGAGCGTTGATGAGGAGTTGGGAATGCTGACGGTGGCGAATATCATATTGAGTGAGTAACTGTAAAAAGTCGAAGTTCCACCTGAATGGAACTTCGACTTTTATATTTATAAATTGCCGCGGCGTTCTTGTTCGAGCTCAAGTGATTCGAACAAGGCTTTGAAATTGCCTTTGCCAAATCCCTGCGCGCCGTGTCTTTGAATGACTTCAATGAACATGGTCGGGCGGTCTTGAATGGGTTTGGTAAAGATCTGCAGTAGATAGCCTTCATCATCTTTATCGACGAGGATGCCGAGTTTCTGAATGGTTTTGTAATCTTCCTTGATCTCCCCAATGCGCTCGGGCAGGGTTTCATAATAGGTATCGGGCACGCGCAGGAATTCAACACCGTTCTTGCGGAGTTGCTCGATCGTGCTCAGGATGTCGCCTGTGATGATGGCCAGATGCTGTGCACCGGGGGTCAGGTAATAATCAAGATACTCTTCGATCTGACTTTTACGTTTGCCTTCAGCGGGTTCGTTGATCGGGAATTTGACGCGGCCATTTCCATTTTGCATCACCTTGGACATGAGCGCAGAATATTCGGTTGAGATATCTTTATCGTCAAAGTGCATCAACTGGCGG
>JAVBXV010000196.1 GCA_030824405.1 Anaerolineales bacterium
CTTTTTCAGCAGGTTTGAAGTTGGTTAGGGCAGCGCTCCCTGCGGCAGATAAGATCCCAAATCCGCCTAGTTTGAGTAAATCTCTTCTCGAAAATTTTTTCTTCATGGTTCACCTCTAAATGTTATTGCTACATTAAATTGACAATCGTCATTGCCATCTAGGGCAATGACGATTGTCAATTTTTGTTAGACCCAGCCTAATAATCTTGCGACGCTTGCTGTTAAGAATGTTACTAAAAATGCTGTACCTAAAGTCATCACCACACTAAGCGTTGCCCACTTCAACGACTTGGTTTCTTTGTAGATCGTCATGATCGTCGTTGCGCACGGATTATGCAATAGCGCAAACAACATCAGGTTGATCGCCGTCAGCATGGTCCAGCCGTTGCCGTTGACGAGCAGGTCAAAGATCGCTTCATTGGATGAAGGCCCATTGACCATCATGCCTGCACCCATGTAAACCATCATCATGGTTGGGACAACGATCTCATTTGCAGGAATGGCAATGATGTACGCCAGTAGAATAACGCCGTCGAGACCGAGCAGTAACCCAAGTGGATTCAACCAGTCTGCAACTGCACGGGCGAGATTGGTATCTCCGATGGGTACGTTTGCCATGATCCAGATGATCGCGCCTGCGGGAGCGGCGGTTTGCATTGCGCGCCATAAAACGAAAATGGTGCGGTCAATGATGGAGGTATATAAAATGCGGCTGACGTTGGGTCTGCGATAGGGGGGCAGTTCCAATGTGAATGCGGATGCTTCGCCCTTCAAGACGGTTCTGGATAAGATCCACGAGGCGAGGAAGGTAAAGCCAACACCGATCAAGACCACGCCGACCACTGTCCCAGCGGCGACGAAGGAGGTCAATGCTGGGGGGAAAGCTGCTGCCACAAAAACAGTAGCAAGCATAATTAAAGTCGGGAAGCGCCCGTTGCATGGGACGAAGTTATTGGTGAGGATGGCGATCAAGCGTTCGCGCGGAGAGTCGATCACACGTGTCGCGATCACGCCTGCGGCATTGCATCCGAATCCCATTGCCATGGTCAGCGATTGTTTGCCGTGCGCGCCTGTCTTCTTGAACATCCAATCGAGATTGAAAGCCACGCGCGGCAGATAACCGAGGTCTTCCAAAAATGTGAAGGCGGGGAAGAAGATCATCATCGGCGGCAGCATCACGCTGATGACCCATGCGAGGCCGAGATATACGCCGTCCCAAATGAAACCAGTCAGCCACCAGGGCGCGCCAATTTGAGTGAACAGGTTGCGGCCAAAATCACCGACTGCAAACAGCACAACCGCGATCGCATTGGAAGCCACGTTTGCGCCAGTGACGGTCAGCCAGATAATGATCGTCAATAACAGAAGCATGATCGGCAGACCCGTGATCGGTGACGTAACGAGGCGGTCTATTTTTTGATCGAAGTCATATCTTTTGTTGTCGGCAGTTTTTACTGCGCGCTTGGCGATGCTTTCAGCTTCGGAATAAAGCGACTTGACGATCTCATCACGGAAACCTGAAGAGAGGCTGTTGCGCAGTGCTTCGGCTTTTGCGAGTACATCTTTTGGTTGTAATTCTGTGCTCATATTACTGCCTTCCTTCCACAGACATTTTCTTGCTGAATTGCACATCCACACGTTGTTGGCGTGAGACGATGTCTGCGAGTTCGCCATTGGTCAAGGCATTTTGAACGCGTGCATCTCCATCGAGCAGGCGAATGGCAAGCCAGCGTGCGTTTGGAATTCCAGGCGCCATTTGTTCGATCATGGGCACCAGCTCACTGACTGCTTTTTGAAATTCAGGTGTGCCGTTCACACGCAGCGGCTTGATCGTGATATTGCCTTCGATCACATCTGCAACTGCGCCAAGCAAAGTATGTATGCCTTCACCTGTGCGCGCAGTGATCGGGATGGCAGGCACGCCGAGATCACGGCTTAAAGAACGCGTGTCCACTTCCAATCCTTTGCGTTGCGCTTCATCCATCAAGTTGACGGCAACAACAACGTGCTCGGTAATTTCCATCACCTGCATCACGAGGTTCAAGTTTCTTTCCAACGCAGTAGCGTCTGTCACTACGATCGTGCAACTGGGCTGGCCGAACAAAATAAAATCACGCGCCACTTCTTCATCTTGCGAAGCAGAAAGCAGGGAGTATGTTCCTGGCAGATCCACCAGTTTGTAGCGCATCTTGTTGAATTCAAATCCGCCTTCTGCGCGGGTGACGGTTTTTCCAGGCCAATTGCCTGTGTGTTGTTTTAATCCAGTGAGAGCATTGAATAAAGTAGATTTGCCCGTGTTGGGGTTTCCCGCCAGCGCGATCACGCGGTCAAAATCTCCAACTTTAATTCCCATTTGCTCCAACTGCGTAAACGCAGGGCAGGTTTCACAATGTTCTGTGGGGAGTACGGTTTTAGTGTTTGTCATAAATTCTCCTTTCAACGTTGTACGTTATACGGGCTTCACCCAAATTTGTGCAGCTTGATCTTTTCGTAACGCGATCAACGTCCCACGGATTCGATAAGCGCGCGGGTCGCCAAAGAAATTTTGCAATTCAGGGTAGATCACAGTTCCAGGGGTCAGCCCCAAATCCAAAAATCGTCTGCGCGTAAAACCTTGCACAGCTTCATCCAGCATCACGATCTCGCCGCGCTGGTCATGCGCAAGCTCAACCAACGGCACCGCTTCACGCTTCAGCATTTCGCTTTCAGGTAATGCCGCCACATGGACATTGGCAGCCACGGCAGGCGCAAGTTTATATACAGTTTCGCCATCACTAAGCAGGTAACGGTTTTGTGTTTTTTCAAGAACGCGGATGACTTGTCCTAGGCGTAAGCCTACCGCCAGAATTTGTTGATACGCTAAAGCAGGCTCATCCTCAAGGTGCACGATCCGTGCGGGACGTTCAGCCTGCCACGCCGTAATGGGCGTTCCCTCCACTTTGGGCAGAGTGCCTTCACGGGTAGGGATGGGGTCTCCGTGTGGATCACGGGTTGGGTGTCCCATTGCCGCATCCAACTCATCGAGCTGTGACTCGGTCAACGAGTGTTCACGCCGCTGCGCTTCATTGTGGACGCGTTCCAATGGCATGCGTGCTTCATCTGCAAGAAAGCGTTCCCACAATCTGTGGGCACGTACAACATGCAAGGCCCAGCGTTCGCCTTTGGTGGTCAGGTGCAATTCATTGCCGCGTGTTTCAAGTAGTTCCTGCGTTTCCATGTGCTCGATCAGTTGCGTGGCTTTACCGAGCGGCAGGTCCAACGTCCCTGCAATGGATACGGGCGAGGCGTGCCTTCCCTGTTGTTCACGGTCTAGTAAATGTTTGAGCGCATCTTCAATATGCTCGCGTTCCTTTGCGGCACGATATGTTTTGATGACAGCCAGCAAGCCTACGCGGGGAATGAAGGTGATCAGGGGCAGGACAAAAACGGAGAGTAGGATCCAATTGGTGGGTGACATGGTTTTTAACCTTTTACAACAAATTTTTAGTTCCTATATTTAGAAAAGTTTAGGCAGGAAGCGGCCTGTGCGTTTCATGTATTCGCGATATTCATCGCCAAATTTTTCGATCAGGTTGGCTTCCTCTTTTGGTGTGCGGATCGTCATGAGGATAAATGTGAGTATTCCTAATGTGGCGATGAACCAGTTATCTGCCATCATTGCGAGCGAGATAAACAGAGTTGACCCCACAGTGTAAAGTGGATGACGGATCCAGCGGTACGGTCCGCTTGTGGATAGTTTATGTTCCTTGCGTGTGGCGCTGGTGGCAGAGATACCAACTCCAATGCTGCTGAACAGCCAGTAAAGCAAGCCAGCGCATAGAATGCCAATGCCAAAACCTGAAACGCGAACCCAATCTGGCAGGCCAATTTTTGACCAGGCCATCAAGTTCGGATTGATCAAATAGAAGATTGGACTGAGCCAGAGGGCCAACCCGCCAAGTCTGATGACGGTCATCATGGCGGTGCCGTCCACTTTGCGGGATATTTTTTCTCCACTGTCTTTATCCGCTTTCATGCGATAGTAACTGGATAT
>JAVBXV010000229.1 GCA_030824405.1 Anaerolineales bacterium
AAAAGCACCTGCTTCCAATAGTTTGACAGAATAAAAGCAAACATCCCCGTTGTTACACGGGGATGTTTTTTGGACATGCTCAGGCCGACGGGAACGGCGGCCTTTTCTTTCTGTGAACCTGCCATAAAAACTATTTGCTACTTGCCAAACTCAAAAGTCCTCAATCCTTCTATGTTCGTTTTGATTTTAAATAATCCGCCGGAGAGCGGGTATTTTTTTAAGTCTGTTTCGTTCATGCCAAGCCGTGCAGAGGTGACGTATAACTCGTTCATGTCTTTGCCGCCAAATACGCAGGAGGAGGTCTGTAATGCGGGGACGGAGATCTTTTCCAGCAGGCTGCCTGTATTAGGGTTCCAGTTTGTGATTTGTGCGCCGCCCCACATGGCGATCCACAAATTGCCTGCGGTGTCGGATGTCATTCCATCGGGCCAGCCAAGAGACTCGGGGACACGGATGGCCACGCGTGGGTTTGCGATTGTACCCGCTGTGAGGTCATAATCAAAGGCTTTTACTTCACGTGTTGGGGTGTCAATATAGTAGAAAGTTTTGTGGTCTGGGCTCCATGCGAGGCCATTGGAGATGCGGATACCATCCAGCAGGCGGGCGACTTTTTCGCCATCGAATGAATATAATGCGCCGCTGGCAGCTTTCTCGTTCATGTCCATGGTGCCAGCGAGGAAGCGGCCTGCGGGGTCGCATTTGCCGTCGTTGAGGCGGTTGGTGGGAAGTTCAGCGCCCAAAGTGGCGAGAACTGTTTGTTGTGTAGAGGCAGGTTCGAGGTCCACGAAGGAGGCGCGTTTGCCCAAGAGTAGATTCCCGTTTTTGCGCGGGGCAAGACAGCCGATCATATCATCCATTTGGGCAAGAAGTTCAGTTCCCGCATAGATGCGTTTTTCGAGAATGTCGACCCAGTAGAGGGTTTGAGTTTTGAGATCCCAGGCGGGACCTTCGCCCAGCGTTGCCTTTGCGTCCAGAATTAATTCAGGCTGCATTTTAGAACCAATCTCGTTTGTAGAAAATGTATGTTGCAACTGCAGTGAGCGCCAGTGAGATACCCAGTACATTTAGAAATGCGAGCGGGTTACTTTCGCCAGGGATGGCCACGTTCATGCCGTAGAAAGATGCAATGATGGTGGGCATGTTGAGGATGATCGTGAGCGCGGCAAGTGCTTTCATGACGCCGTTCAGGTTATTGGAAATGATCGAGGCGAAGGCATCCATCATGCCTGAAAGAATTTCAGTGGCGATGCTGGTCATTTGAATGGCTTGTTGGTTTTCGGTGAGCACATCTTCGAGTAGGTCTTGATCTTCTTCGTAATAATTGAAGATCTGCGTGCGCTGTACCCGTTCCATCATCACTTCGTTGGAGCGCAGTGCGGTGGAAAAATAAGTGAGACATTTTTGGTATTTGAGCAGTTCCAGCACTTCACGGTTGCGTGTGGATTTTTGCAGCTGGTCTTCAACCAATTCTGTCGAGCGATTGATCTCGCGCAATAAGTTCAGGTAGCGTGCGGATGTTTCGAGGAAGATGTATAGAGCAAGGCGGTAGCGTTTGCCTGTTTTTAATAAACGATATTTTCCATTGGATAGGACTTTGAGAACGTCGCTTTCATAGCGGCAGAGTGTGATGATTCTGTTACCCAGGATCATGATGCCGAGCGGAGCAGTGTTGTAGGGAACATCGCTTTCTGGCTGGTGCAGGGGGATGCGAAGAAGGATGAAGGTGTAATCATCATCACGTTCCATACGAGCCATTTCGTCCTGATCGAGGGAATAGTTAATATAGTCGGTGTCCATCCCCCAGTTCACCAGTTTTTCCATTTCTTCGGGCGTTGGGTTAACTACATTAACCCACGCGCCGTTCACCATGGTTTCAACTTTTTCCAGCCCTTGTTCGGTTGTTTTGTAAATGTTTATCATGGCTACCTCCAAGCGTGAAGAATTCATCACGCAGAGGCGCGCACGCACCTACGTGATGGTTATTGACAAATTAAACGCGTTCCGTCCACCCATACTGGGCGGCTTGTTATCAGAATTACCTAGATCGCTCTCGTCCGTGTTGTGATACATGGTTTCCTTGCCTTTCGGCGTTGCTATTTTACGCCCGTTGATTGAATTGCACAACCGCTTACTTAAATCAACTTGAGCGTGCGCTGGGGAGGTATGCATTAAAAAGATAAACGCTGATCCATGCTCTTTGTCCGCATGGGTCAGCGTTTATAGTTGGTTTGTGTTGGATTAATCGATGACGCTGGGAGAAATGGTTTCTGTTCTGTTGATCTCAGCTTTGATCTTTCTTAAGCTGCTCCAGCCTTTCCATAGTAGGAACAGGGCATACAGGTGAACGAGCACTTCGATCCAATCGCCGAGCCAGATCATGATCAAGGCGTCGATCGTGTAGGCGATCATGCCGATCACGTACGCCCAGCCATGTCCCTTGCTGGAGAGATATCCAAAGCCAGCGACAACGCCTGCGATGATCATGTTGATGAAGAAGCCCACACCGTTGATGATGAAATTGGCTGTTGTGCCGCCATTTACGCCTTCGGCGATGCTAACAGCTATGTAGGTGACTATGGTTGTGATGGCCAGACTTCCATAAAACCCATAGTTGAAGATGAACAGAATTGAATTGATCAATGAAATTGCGGCGATGTAATAAAAGACACCAGGGCCGTCTGTGGAAAAGGGATTGCTATTTTGCGGTGGTGGATTGACGGGTTGGCTTTGGGGAAAAGGGCTGGTCTGTTGTGGTTCTTGCATGGTATTCCTCCTGAAGATTTTATTTTTGTATATTATCAGGAAAATCCCCCATCAGGTGAACATCTGTTTGGGGGATTTGTGTATTAAGAAAGGATCTTTCTGGTTTGCAGTACGTCGTCTTGTATCTTTTCGATCAGCGCATTTACAGAGTCGAATTTCAACTCGTCGCGGATTCTGGAGATGAATTCCAGTTGCAGATGCTGTCCGTAAATATCACGGTCAAAATCGAGCAGATAGGCTTCGAGGCTGGGGGTTTCTCTTTCAGGGGTAAAGGTGGGGTTGAAGCCTATGTTGGTGGCGGCCATGAATTTTTCTTCGCCGACATATGCCCAGCAGGCATAGATGCCGTTGGATGGCGTGACTTTTTGTGCTGGATACTCAATGTTGGCGGTGGGATAGCCGATGGTACGTCCGCGTTCTGCGCCGTGGATGATCTCTCCGCTCATGATGTAGTTGTGGCCGAGGAGTTTATTCGCTTCAGCCACATTGCCGATGGAGATCAGTTTGCGAATTTCTGTGGAGGAGATCACGCCGCTTTCGTCGCTGAGAGCTGGGATGACTTCGACAGCATATTCCATGTCTCTGCCAATTTCGGCGAGACGCGCGGCATTGCCTTCACGTCCCTTGCCGAGGGCGAAGTCGTAGCCGATGAGCAGGCGTTTGAGGCCAAGAGTCTGCTTGAGCGTGGACATATATTCCTGGGCAGTGGCAGTTGACAGGTCACGTGTGAAGCGCTGGGTGATGACATGGTCCACGCCGAGGCTGGCAAACAAGTCTGCGCGTTCATCGGGTGTGGTCAGGCATTTGATGTTGTGCCCGCTGAGAACGCTGGCGGGGTGCGGGTCAAAGGTGAGCACAACGGCGGGGTCATTTTGCGCATGCGCTTCGTGGACAAGTTTGCGAATGATCTTCTGATGTCCGCGATGAACGCCATCGAACACACCGATGGTGAGGTGTGATTTTTGAAGGGTGAGGCCAGTGAGGGAATGATAATGATTCATAATTAAAATACAGCCGCCGATGACGGCGGCTGTAATATATTTTACATTCTATTCTGATGCAAAGAAGACTTTTTTAGGCTGCCATTCCTGCGAGCCGTCTTCGTTGATGACGAGTTCCATCAAGGCTACCAATTCGCCCTGAGTGCTTACGCCGCGAACTTTTGGATTATCTATATCGCTTTCGCCCTTAACTTTGACGCGGTGACCATGGCGTACGCCTTCCACTTCGTCGGGGTTGAGTTCAATGGCTGGCCAATCGCCGAGCGCTT
>JAVBXV010000385.1 GCA_030824405.1 Anaerolineales bacterium
GAGGAAATGCTCATGCCAGGTTGTGCACGGGAGATGATCAGGTAGACTGACTCGACCACAAGCACGGCGGAAATGATCAAGGCCAGAGGTCTCTGCCAGGGAAGCGCCTTGCCAGGCAAAAGGCTATCCGCGCCGAGCAACATGATGACGAAGAGGAACAGCACCATGATCGCGCCTGCATAGACCGTGATCTGTGACATGGCAATGAACGGCGCGCCGAGCAAGAGATAGAACACAGCCACCGTAACAAAATTCAGCACCAGGAACAACGCCGAGTAAACAGCATTGCGGCTGAACAACATCCCCAACGCAGACGCGATGGCGATGAGGGAAAGTACAAGAAAAACAACGAGGTCAGAAGTCATAGGCACCTTTGGTAATTAGAGAATTGAGAGACCCAGCACTGCGTGTTCGATCTCCAATCGTCCATTCTCTAATAGTCCTGCGGATTTTTCATTTCAGGTACAGAACGGGTATATACACCTGCGGGCACTTTTTGCGGCGTGATCATCTCCACAGTGCGGACAGGTTCGATCAGCATTTCCTTGGGGTAAATGGCCTGCTTGCGGTCGGTGAAGGAAAGCTCGTAATTGTCACCAAGAACAATGGCCTCGGTAGGACAGGCATCTTCGCAGAAGCCGCAATAGATGCAGCGCAGCATATTGATCTCGTAGGTGGAGGCATACCGCTCTCCAGGAGAGAAGCGTTTTTCATCCGTATTTTCGGAGGCTTCCACAAAGATCGCATCCGCAGGGCAGGCCGCAGCGCAGAGGGAACATCCAATGCATTTTTCGAGGCCGTTGTCGTAGCGCTTCAATACATGACGACCACGGAAGCGTGGACGAACTTCACGCTTCACTTCAGGATATTGATAGGTAACGGTCTTTTCAAAAAGGAAGGAGCGAAGGGTTTCGCGGAGTCCTCTTGAAAGCTCAATGATGGGATCAAATACGCCCATGAGATTTTCTCCTCAGATCACGGTTGATAAAGGCAACAGCGATAAGCAAACCAATAATGGAAAGTGCGGGGATGGCCCATAAGAACCATTGGTTATTCAGTTCCTGTGCCAGCAAAATACCTGTGGCGGTAATGAAGACCACAGCCAAAGACAGCGGCAAAAGAATTTTCCAACCAAAAGACATCAAACGGTCATAACGAATACGCGGCCAGGTGGCACGTACCCAGATCATGGCGAAAAGCAGAATGATAACCTTCGCGAATAAATACAAAGGTCCAAGCAGTGGATACTTGTCCACGCCAGGGCCGAGATACCCGCCAAAGAACAGGGTGGCCATGATCATACAGATCACGATCATTTTCTGATATTCGGCCATGAAGAACAAGGCGAACTTCATGCCAGAATATTCCGCGTGATAGCCTGCGGTCAATTCCTGTTCCGCTTCGGGCATGTCGAACGGAGCGCGGTTCACTTCTGCGAGTGTGGCGATCCAAAAGATCAGAGCGCCCACAGGCTGGAGCACAACGAACCACATCCCTCTTTGTGCATTCACGATATCAACCAGGTTCATCGAGTTACCCATGATGATGGCAACTGCAAAAGATAAACCCAGTGAAAGTTCATACGAGATCATTTGCGCCGAAGAACGAATACCGCCGAGCATGGCGTATTTGTTATTGCTCGACCAGCCCGCCAGCACGATGCCGTACACCGCAATGGATGCGATCGACATGATGTAGAGAATACCTACATTTACATTTGAAACAAACAGGTTGATCTCGCGGCCAAACAAATTGAATGAAGTGCCGAGAGGAACCACCGCAGCGAGCACCAGGGAAGGCACCACGGTCAACACAGGCGCGAGCACAAAGACAACCTTGTACACCTGTTTGGGCGTGAATTCCTCTTTGAAGATCAACTTCACAGCGTCTGCGATCGGCTGAAGCAGACCTTGAGGTCCCGCGCGATTCGGACCCACACGCACCTGCATACGTGCCAGAGCGCGGCGTTCATACCAGGTGAGATATGCAAAGCCTGTCAAAAGAACCAGGCACAAGACAAACCCTTTCAAAACCCATTCAAGCCAGAAAGTCCAATCCATATTACTTCACCTTCCCTGACACGCTTCGTATCTGAACACGTGCAGCAACAGGTTCATGAATTGCAAGCCCCATACTGCGCGGCACTAACACCACACCTGTTAAGATCGTATCGTCAATCTTCACAACGGCTTCCCCGCCGCCGCCGTCAAAACTCAATGTCACTTGCTGGCCTGCTGCAACGCCCAACTTTTCAGCCGTGGCTGAATGCAGATGAACAGAAGCCACACCAATTCTTTTTTCAAGCAATTCGGCTGATGAGATCATCACGCCAAGATCATACAGTTTATTGACAGGTACAGCCAGCAATTCTTTTTCTTTTGGACGAAGAACCGCTTCCTTCCTGACCTTGGGGATGCGTACTGTTCCTTCAGCCTGAGAAGTCGGGACGAGTTGAACACCCAACCCCTGCACGTTCTCGTAGGTTGTGCCGCCGTAATACAGGTCACCACGGCCCACGATCGGCCATTGACCATGGAACTCGGCGAGTTTTTCATAATTCAATTCAGTGAATGCATCAATGGAATTTGCGAGAATATCGAACACCACCGAAGCAGAAGAACCTTCGAGAATGATTCCCATCTGCTTGGCAACCATGGATGTGATCGCGAAATCTGGCTTGCTGTCACCAGTGACAGGTACAGCTGCGTAGAATCTTTGCACGCGGCGTTCACCAGAAACATAGGTTCCTTCGCGTTCTGTGTATGCCTGTGCAGGGAAGACCACGTCTGCAATTTCAGTGGTGGCTGTTTCAAGGATTTCCTGCACCGCAACGAACTTCGCGCCGCTCAAAGCCTTCGCTAAAGCGGGGCTGTCACCCACAGGGTCCGCGCCCACAATATAAACTGACTTGCCCTTGAGCGCCTTCTCCAGATCGGCTTCGGGTTGGAAACCAATTTCGAATGCACCCTGGTCATTGGCTTTCTGCCAGACACCGATCAAGCCGTTGTTTGCACGGCCAACGTGGCTGGTTTCCTGAAGGAGGTTCGCACACGCAGAAGCCACAGCAGAAGTACCGTTTACGCTTAATCCTTCGCTGCCGAAGAATACAATTGCATTTCTAGCCTTGGCAAATTCATCTGAGATCTTACTCTTCTTGCCAAAGTCGCCGATCGTCTTTACTTCATCCCCATACGCGTAACGGATGGAGAATTTTGCAAATCGATCCAACTTGGTTTCGCGCGGGTTGGCAACGATCAAAGTGGCGCCACGGTCAGCGGCCTGCTTCACACGCAGCCACCAAATGGGAGCTTCTTCATATAAGTCTGAAGCCATCACGAGAATGGCGTCACCCTTGCCCATGTTGCCGATATTCGTGCCAGCACCCACGCCCACCAACTGGGTCAACTCGCCGCCGCCCATGTCGGAGTACAGCAAAGCGGTTCCGCCTGAATGATCGGCAAGGGATTTGAGATTGAACAGATCTTCGTTTGCGAGTCGGCCAGAAGCCAGCACCACAAAATTCTTTTTATCTGCAGCAAAATTCTCCGCGGCGAATTTGGTGGCGGCGTCCCATGAGGCACGCGCCAACTTGTCTTCTTTGCGGATCATTGGCTTGGTCAGGCGCTTCTTGCTTTCGGTGTAGTGATATCCAAAGCGGCCTTTATCGCACAGCCAAATTTCATTTACTTCTTCATTCTGACGCGGCATCACACGCTTCACAACAACGTCTCCGCCTGCTTTTGCTTCGCGGCGAGTGTTGAGCGTGGTGTTACAACCCACTGGGCATTGCGTACAGATCGATGCTTCAGCCTTCAACTCCCACGGGCGGGCGCCAAAGCGGAAGTCTGCTGTGGTCAACGCGCCAACGGGACAAATGTCTGAAGTGTTGCCAGAGAAGACAGAATCAAAGCCAGGGTCAGAGATCGAAATGATCTGGGTGCTGCGTCCGCGCTCATCGAAGCCGAGCACAGCCTCGCCCGCAACTTCATCCTGAAAGCGGATACAACGCGCACATTGGATG
>JAVBXV010000126.1 GCA_030824405.1 Anaerolineales bacterium
TATTCCACTTGTACATTCTTGGGAACATATAACAAGACGCCATTTTGAGCCAAGGCAGAGGCCAGGGCGGCAAATTTACCATCTTCTGGTTTCACGATCTTGCCGATCAACTTTGCGAGCAGGTCAGCATGATTCTTTTCGGCGGTGCGGAAGTCGGTAAAGACCACGCCTTTCTTCGCGAGTGTCTCATCCAATTGAATTTGGGAGCCACCGGGAAGCAGAGTGATCTGTCCACCGTGCTGTTCGCCAGTAAGCGGCGAGAGCAAACTCTCAGGAACTACAGGGAGATCCTGAAACATACCTTCTGCAGGGATGCGGAAATCTTCGGCGGGCAACAAACGCAGATCTGTGCGGCGCCAGGCTTCGTCTGTGCTGACGGGGAGGGAAAACTTTTTGAAAGAGTCCCAAGCGGTGGCGCGGAAAGAAGCGAGGTCAGTGCTTGATGCGGGAATATCTGCCTGAGTGAAAGTGAAATCCTTTGCGGCAGATTCACGTCGAGTGCGATTTACAGTAACTTTTGGTTTTTCTTGCATATTAGCCAATCGATCCTTCCATTTGAAGTTGGATCAAGCGATTCATTTCGACCGCATATTCCATCGGTAATTCTTTGACGAGCGGCTCGATGAAACCAGAAACGACCATGGTGGTGGCTTCTTCTTCGCTGAGGCCGCGGGACATTAAGTAGAAGAGTTGTTCCTCGCCCACTTTGCTGACGGAAGCTTCGTGACCGATGGTGACATCATCTTCGTCAATTTCGATGGTTGGGTATGTGTCGGAGCGGGATTTGGGGTCGAGCAAAAGTGCATCGCAAACCACATTGGATTTGACGCCCTTTGCACCTTTATATACTTTGACCATACCGCGATAAGATGCACGACCGCCATTCTTGCTGATGGACTTGGAAGTGATCTTGCTGGTGGTATTGGGTGCAAAGTGCATCATCTTCGAGCCGGCATCCTGAACCTGGCCTGCGCCTGCGAATGCCATGGATAGCATTTCACCGTGCGCGCCTGGCTCCATCAAATAGCAGGATGGGTATTTCATGGTCAGTTTTGAACCGAGGTTGGCATCCACCCACTCGTGTGTGGCGTTTGCAAAGACCTTAGCGCGTTGGGTAACGAGGTTGAACACGTTGGTGGACCAGTTTTGAATGGTGGAATAACGTGAGCGTGCGCCCTTCTTGACGATGATCTCGATCACACCGCTATGGAAGGAGTTGGTGGTGTATTGCGGAGCGGTACAGCCTTCCACGTAATGCACGGAAGCGCCTTCATCCACAATGATGAGCGTGCGCTCAAACTGACCTACGTTGGCGGTGTTCAAACGGAAATACGCCTGAAGAGGCAAGTCCACTTTCACACCTTTGGGGATGTAAACGAAGGAGCCGCCAGACCAAACCGCAGAGTTGAGTGCGGCGAATTTGTTATCTTCAATCGGAACTACAGTGCCGAAATATTCCTTGAAAAGATCGGGATATTGCTTGAGGCCATCTTCAATGGAAAGGAAGATGACGCCCTGCTTTTCAAGATGTTCCAAAATGGAGTGATACACCATTTCAGATTCGTATTGCGCACCCACACCCGCCAGGAATTTTTGTTCGGCTTCGGGGATACCCAATTTATTGAAGGTATTCTTGATATCGTCAGGGACGTTGTCCCATGATTTTTCGCTTTTTTCAGTTGGCTTGACGTAGTAGAAAATATTCTCAAAGTCGATCTCTTCGAGAGTGGGTCCCCAATTTGGCATGGGACGGGTTATGTAATGCTCATACGCCTTGATACGAAAATCGAGCATCCATTGTGGTTCGCCCTTCATGCGCGAAATATTCTCAACAACTTCACGGCTTAATCCGCGTTCAGATTTGAAGACGTAATTATCGTCGCGGTCGTGAAAACCATATTTGTAATCGCCAATCTCTTCGAGGAGAGTGGTATCGTCAGATTTAGTTTCTTCAGTCATGGGAGTCTCCGGGTTAATCTAACCACTAAAGTCTTGGGTGGGTATTAGCCTTCTTCGGCTACTGCGTCGTATTTTTCGCGAACCCAATCGTAGCCTTGATCTTCGAGGTGCAAGGCCAGATCTGCCCCACCCGATTCGACGATACGGCCATCCAACATGATGTGGACGAAGTTAGGCTTGATGTAATTCAACAGACGCTGATAATGTGTGATGACGAGGACACCGAGTTCAGGTCCAGAGAGAGCGTTGACACCTTCCGCGACGATGCGCAGCGCATCAATATCCAAGCCTGAATCTGTTTCATCCAAAATAGCGATCTCTGGCTTTAGGGTTGCCATCTGAAGGATCTCGGCGCGCTTCTTTTCGCCGCCTGAGAAGCCATCATTGAGATAACGGCCAGCAAAGGCGTGATCCATTTTGAGTGTGTCCATTTTTTCCTTGAGCATCTTGCGAAACTCAGGGATGGGCATACCCTTATCTTCGGGATTTTCAGCGCGACGACGGGCATTCAACGCCGAACGCAGGAAGTTGGCTACGGTTACGCCAGGGATGGCGACAGGATACTGAAAAGCGAGGAAAATGCCTGCACGAGAGCGTTCATCAGGCTCAAGTTCGAGGACATTCTTTCCCTTAAAGATGATCTCACCTTTGGTGACTGTGTAATTGGGGTGCCCCATCAGGGTGTAGGCTAAAGTGGACTTGCCTGTGCCGTTGGGACCCATAATGGCGTGAATTTCGCCCTGATTGATGGTGAGAGTGAGACCTTTGAGAATTTCCTTATCTTCAATGCTAACGTGCAGATTCTTGATTTCGAGTTGCGACATACGAGATTTGCTCCTGAATTTAAGCCATTACTGGCGTTTTTAACGAGGTTTTGCCATTATAGCAGGGTCAGGGGGATATGTCAATATTTATGATATTTTTCTAGTATATTCGGGTCGCAAAGTGACTTTTGTCATTTGGAATTCGAATAAAAACAACTTATAGTATTAAAAATTAGGAGGCAGAGACCATGACACTACCCGCTCCAATCAGCTCAATGAATCAGGTTTTGGAGAATGTTCCAACCAGCATAGTAGGTGTAGACATCAAAATCGAAGGGGCGGTCTATGCTAAATTACTAAGTTTATCCAACAACCTCGTCAACTGGGACCCGACAACAAAAACCGACCAGGAAAATGTTCAGGAAATGGTAGTACGCGCCATAGGAATAATAATAAAAGCTGAGGGAAGGGCAATTAACCTTAAAGATAAACAGGATTCGTCAAAAGTCTCATTAATTGAACTATATAAATAAGAATTCAACATGGGAAAAACCCTGGTAATATCCCAAACGCCTAAAGTTGACGAGTCGCCGATTACGCCTGAAGTGATTAAAGAGAAGTCTCGCCAAGATATTGCGTATTTAGTCATTGTTGCGTATGTCATATTAATTTCTTTGAATATCATCCTGCCACTGATTATATTTTTTAGCTACTGGCCCGCGGAAAACTCGATACAACTCACCGACATAAAAGACCTGATGATCGCAATATCTGGTGTGCTTTCTGGTTTTGTGAGCATTCTCGGATTTATTGTTGGATATTATTTCAAGGCAGTTGAAGGGCAATCCAGAACAGAGCAGGAAGAGCAATCCCAAAAAGATCGTAAGAAAAAATGAGATTCTATTTTTAGCGGGGATACAAATCAAGGCTGACTTGCTTTAAGTGCAAGCAAATACCCATCTCTGTCTCAAATTATTTAAAATAAATTAACCCGCTTTCGCAATGTCTAAAGTTTTTGGTTGTAATAGACTTGATACAACCAATATGAAAACTTTTCGATACTTGCCGCTCTGTCTTTTAATACTCTTACTGGCTTTGCCTGCGACAAACAAGCCCGGAGTTGCATCCGCGCAAACTGCGAACACCGTCTTTGCAGTCATCGGGGATTTTGGGCTTGCAAGCCAACCCGAAGCAGACGTGGCGACTCTGGTGAAAAGCTGGAATCCAAATTTCATTGTTACAGTTGGAGATAATAACTATCCAAACGGCGCAACCAGCTCCATCGACGAC
>JAVBXV010000246.1 GCA_030824405.1 Anaerolineales bacterium
ACTCATAGCAGGCGCAGGTATCACACTGCTCTTCGTCATATTTGGATTGGTCCTCGGCAACTCGCTCGATCTCCGCGACAAGATCAAAGACAATATGAGATAAATGGATCAAATAACCGCTTCGCACTTAATCCCGAAATTGATACAATTCAATCAGCATTCCCCACACCCTAACCTGGAGGCATTATGATCGACACGAATATCCTATCTCAATTCAGTTTGTTCAATGAACTCCCTGAAAACCTGCTCAAAGAGATCGCCGCCATCAGTAAGGAAATCTCCGCCAAACAAGGAGACTTTGTTTTCCGCGAAGGTGAAAAGGCCGACAAGCTTCACTTTCTTTTAAATGGCAGCATCGCCCTTCGGGTAAAACTCACCTCCCGCCCAGATAGTGTCACGGTCTCATTTGTATCCTCTCCATTTCAAAGCTTCGGGTGGTCTGGTGTGGTTCCACCCTATCACTATACATCCAGCGCCGAATGTGAAGAAGACTCCAATCTCTTGATCATTCCATCAGAGCCCTTCATGAAATTACTTGAGCAAAATCCTGAATCTGGTTTTAAAGTAATGCAGCGCATCACGGTCATCATCGCAGACCGTTTGAGAAATAGTCGTCAAGCCTTATTAAAGACGATCTAAAAGAAATAGCATCCAAAACAAAAAAGACGCAAAGCCTAACAATGCACATGCAACAGGCTTTGCGTCTTTTTTTAATCCCCGCGTAGTAAAATAAACCGAATGAAATCAACCGCCGCCACTATTCCGCTTGAAAAACTGCTTGAACAACTACCAGAGAGTTACACGCTTGCAGACCGCGACCTTGTAATGCGCGCCTATCATGTTGCAGAAGAAGCGCATCGCGACCAAAAACGTCATTCTGGCGAACCATACATCAATCATTGTATTGCGGTGGCGAGCATCCTTTCTGATCTAAAAGTTCCCCCTGAAGTAGTTGCCGCTGCCCTCCTGCACGACACCGTGGAAGATACCACTATCACCCTCGCAGACATCCGCCGCGACTTTGGCGATACCATCAAGATCCTCGTGGACGGAGTCACCAAACTCACCCACCTACCGCGTGTCTCTCGCGGCGACCAGCACGCAGAAAACGAAAACAACACCGAAGAACCCATAGAGACGTCTCCCGCGCTGCTAGGCCGCAAAGAAGACATGATCTCAGAAACCCTGAGAAAAACCTTCCTTGCCATGGGCGAAGATGTACGCGTGGTACTCATCAAACTTGCCGACCGTCTGCATAACATGCGCACGCTCGGTCACATGCCTGAACACAAACGCGCGCGCATCGCACAGGAAACCCTGGATATCTTCGCCCCGCTTGCAAACCGCCTGGGTATCTCACAACTCAAGTGGGAACTCGAAGATCTTGCCTTTCGCTACGTCAACCCTGAAAAATATAAAGAGATCGCCGAACAACTCGCAGAACGCCGACCAGACCGCGAGGTCCAGTTGGAGGCGATCAAAGAAAAGCTTCTCAAATTGCTCGAGAAGAATAATATCAAGTGTGAGATCAGCGGACGCCCGAAACACATCTACTCGATCTTTAGAAAAATGCAGAAGAAGGGCAAACCCTTCGACATGCTGCGTGATGTGCGCGGAGTGCGCCTGATCGTGCCCGACGTGCCCTCATGCTATTCTGCACTTGGCGTGATCCACACCACATGGCGCCCGATCCCTGGCGAGTTCGATGATTACATCGCCGTGCCAAAAGAGAATTTTTATCAGTCCCTGCACACGGCTGTCATCTACGATGACAAGCGCCCGCTGGAAGTACAGATCCGCACGAGTGAAATGCACATGAGCGCCGAATATGGCATTGCCGCACATTGGCGCTACAAAGAAGACGGTACACCTGCCGATAAAAATTACGAACAGCGCATCAGCTCTCTGCGTTCCATGATGGAATGGCGTTCAGATGTAAAAGACGCAACTGAATTCGTCGAATCCATGCGCAGTGACGTGTTTCAAGATCGCGTGTATGTCTTCACGCCACGCGGCGACATCATTGATCTGCCCGCTGGCTCCACCCCTATCGACTTCGCCTATCACGTTCACACAGATATCGGTCATCGCTGCCGCGGCGCACGCATCAACGGCAAACTTGTGCCGTTGTATCAGGAGCTAAAAACAGGCGATCAGATCGACATTCTCACCACGAAACGCGGCGGCCCCAGCCGTGATTGGTTAAATCAAAACCTGGGTCTCGTAAAAACGCAGCGGGCACGCTCCAAGATAAAAATATGGTTCAAGAAACAGGAAGATGAACAAAATCTTGTTCAGGGTCGCACCACGATCGAGCGCGAAACGCAGCGGCTTGGCATCAAAGAATTAAATTATGAAAATCTCGCGCGCAGTCATGGTTTCAAAAATCCTGATGATTTCTATATTGCCCTCGGCAACGGAGATCTTTCACTCAGCAGAGTCATTCGCGAATTCTCGCAAAGTGCGGAAGGCCGCGATCTTCTCAACCCCAACCAGCCTGCAAGTGAGCCGACCATCTTTGGCACAGATATTTCTGCGCCCATGCCGCCTGCGCAGACATCCACAGACGCGATCGAGGTTGTTGGCTTAAAAGGAATGCTCTCGAACATGGCGCGCTGCTGCAACCCCATGCCCGGCGACCAGATCGTTGGCTTCATCACGCGCGGACGCGGCGCAACCATCCACAGACAGGACTGCCCAAATATTCTGCGCACCAAAGACCGCGAACGTTTGCTTCAAGTAGGCTGGGGACACGTGGAACGCACCTACCCCATTTCGATCAAGATCAAAGCCTATGACCGCCAGGGACTCGCGAGCGACATCACCACATTACTCAATGGCGAAGGCGTCAACATTCTGGATATGGCTGTGGGCGTAAACAAAAGTATTGCAGACCTGCGCTTTATCGTGGAAGTAAAAGACATCACCCAGCTCAGCCGCGTACTCACCCGCATTGAAAACGTACCCAACGTTTTGGAAGCAGCACGAACCCGGCCGGGGTAATATAAAAGGGGGTATAATCTCGCCGCTCTGGCCATGTTATCAGTCACTGAAGCGCGCGAGCGCATGCTCTCTCATTTTCAACCTGTCGCAACAGAATCAATTCCGCTGATTGCGTGTGCAAACCGTGTCCTCGTTGCAGATATCACTGCGGCGCATGACTTTCCCCTCTTCAACAATTCATCAATGGATGGGTTCGCCGTCAACACAGGCGGTTCACCCATCGCTTCGCACTTCACCCTGCGCGTGGTTGCCGATCTACCGGCAGGCTCCACCCCGCAAGTGACTCTTGCGCCCGGTGAAGCCGCGCGCATCATGACGGGCGCGCAAGTACCAGAAGGCGCAACCGCCGTCATCCCTGTGGAAGATACAGATTTCAATTCACGAGAAGCGGGCACCACTGCCCCGCCCACTGTTTCATTTGAAAGAGAAGTGAAAACAGGCGAGAACATTCGTCTGCGCGGTACAGATCTGCACGCGGGTGACATCGTCTTGCAAAAGGGACGTGTGCTCAAAGCGCAGGATCTTGGGCTGCTGGCATCTCTGGGCGTTGCAAATGTTGAAGTTTACAAAAGACCGCGCGTGGCATTATTTTCATCTGGCGACGAACTGCTCAAAGTAGATGAGCCATTGCAGCCCGGCAAGATCCACGACTCAAACTCCTACGCCCTTGCCGCGTTGATCGAAAGCGCCAACGTGGAAGTGTTACGTCTCGGCGTGGCAAAAGACACCAGCGCAGCCGTCACCGACCTGATGGAAAAAGCGGTTCACGAAAAAGTGGACCTGATCATCTCGTCTGCGGGTGTGAGCGTGGGGGCATTTGATTTTATTAAAGAAGTGATCGAAGCAAATGGCAAAATGGATTTCTGGCGCGTGAACATGCGCCCGGGGAAACCTCTGGCGTTTGGCGAATATCGTGGCGTGAATTTTATTGGTTTGCCGGGCAACCCCGTTTCAGCATTTGTTGGGTTTGAGGT
>JAVBXV010000437.1 GCA_030824405.1 Anaerolineales bacterium
CTCCACGGGCACCATATATTTTGGGTGGACGAACATCAAACTAATGATGATCGCCGCATAGCTGATTCCGTTCAATAGGAATATCCAGCCTTCGCCATTCGTTTTGAATAACAATAAGATGGGCGCCACGAGCGCAGGTCCCAGCACTCGCGAGAGATTAAAAGCAGTGGATTGGAGTGCGATTGCATTGGGAAGTGATTCACGCCCAACCAGTTCGATCAACATGGATTGGCGGGCTGTTATTTCAAATGCGGTGGCGATCCCAAGGATCAGCGAAAGCACAACGATATGCCAGATCTGAATGCTGCCGTTTAACGCAAGGAAAGCCAGCACAAAGGTATCCAGCATCATGATGATTTGCATGAAGATAATGGCTTTGCGCTTATCGACATGTTCGATCAGGACTCCGCCGGGGATGGCGAGAAAAAACGTGGGTAGTGTCACCGCAAAGGCGATCAGTCCAAGGTCAAATGGGCGGCCGCTGATTCGATAAGCGAGCAATGGCTGCGCCGTGCTCTGCATGGATGTGCCGATCAGGGAGAGTAGATGCCCGAACCAGAAGATTGAAAAATCGCGCGAAGCTAATGCTGGAAATTTTTGTTGTATCAGACCGCGAAAGTTCATGCAGGCAGTACCAGTTCAGCGCGATCATTGTTTGGGCTGTTGACCATGGTGGAGACGGGATACGCAGACATGTGTTCGTGTGGAAAAGGCTTGATGAGCGGGAGCAGGCTGTCGGGAGTCTGAGGCGCAGAGTCCAACCAGGCGGCGTAATCTTTTTGATGAAGAATGACGGGCATGCGATTGTGTAAAGTTTTCATCAGATCGTTGGGCTCGGTGGTGATGATGGTGCAGGTGCGCAGTGTGCCGCCATCAGGCGAATGCCATTCATCCCATAGACCCGCGAGGGCAAAGGGTTTGCGGTCTTTCATGTGGATGAAGTATGGGGTTTTTGTTTTTGACTCTGTTGCGGCCTTCCATTCGTAAAAACCATCTGCAAGGATGAGGCAGCGTTTATATTTGAAGCTTCCGCGAAAGGATGGTTTTTCGGCCACGGTTTCACCGCGCGCATTGATCAGTTTGTTGGCGATGGACGGGTCTTTTGACCACGATGGAATTAATCCCCATAAAAAGAAATCGGCAGTGTTCTTTCCGTCATTCGGGATCGCGAGCACGGGCTGTGTGGGTGCAATATTGAAACGTGGTGAGAATTGTTTCGGAAAGTTGTAGTTCTGAAAAGAATCTTGCAGATCTGCGGGGTCGACAGTTAAAGTAAATCTTCCGCACATGGCGTTTCTCCTTTTGTTGTTTCTATTTAATTTGACACATTGTTATTAAGGGCGGATCGTTGAATCCGCTTTTGCGTTATGATAGTGTGAAGTAAAACGTTGCGCCTTTGTCAGTTTGTGATTCGACCCAAATGCGCCCGCCATGTACTTCAATGATCCTTTTGACCAGCGCCAGACCGATGCCTGTGCCTTCTGTTTCTGTGTTGAGTTTATTGAAAAGGCCGAATATTTTTTCGTGATACGCAGGCTCAATGCCGATGCCGTTATCTTTTACGAAAAATACTGTTTCGCTTTGTTCTGATGTCATATTTCCAATTTGAATGGTCAGGTCGTGCTGTGGGTTCTTGAATTTTATCGCGTTGTCGAGCAGGTTTTGCATAACTTCCACGAGGCGGATGCGGTCACCGTTCACTTTGATGCCGTTATCTTGAAACTCAATCACCGCGCCTGAAGATTCGATCTGTCCGTGGGTGAGTTCCAGCGCATCCTGAACGATTTCGTCAAATGACATTTCAACGGGAGGGTTCATCAATCGCCCAACGCGGGAAAGCTCAAGTAGATCCTTGAGCAGGTTTTGCATTTTGTATGCAGCTTGTTGAATGCGCTCGATATCTTTTTCGAGCTTTTCGATATTTCCAGCGCGTGCATCTTTTTCCAGGTATCCCAAAAAGCCTACAATGGTCACTAGGGGCGCTTTTAGATCATGGGATACGGTGTAGGTAAACCGTTCCAGCTCGCTGTTTTTTGTTTCGAGTTCTTCGATGAATTTTTTGCGCTGTAATAATTCGCTTTGGATGGTTTCATGTAGGCGTGCATTTTCGATGGCCAGCCCGGCGTATCCGCCGAATAAGCGCAGGGCTTCCAATTGCTGGGCGGCGATCGGGCGTTGACTGATCGAATTGTCTGCGCAGATTACAGCGACTGGTTTCTTCCCCGCCCAGGCGGCCACGGCCACAAAATCTGTTACGCGGTGCATTTCGTGACCTTCGGGAACATTATGTTCAGCGCTGTAGTTATGGGTTAGATAAAACCCATCTGGTTTTTCAAGTAATTTTGAGAAAGTGGTTTCTTCTCCAATGGGAAACCATGTATTCCATTTGTCAACAATGTCTCCGTTGTCGTCGGTCCCAACAGTTTTGTCCATGGAGTTGTTTTCAAAGTTATAAAGGAAAACGGCAAGCCTGTCATAGCCGAGATCGTCGTGGACTCCGTGCCAGATCTTTTTGATGGTGGCTTTCAGGTTATCTGCTTCGGTAACATACTTGCCGAGTTCGATTACTTTTTCGAGCATTTCGCGGCGGTATTGTTCGCTTAGTTCAGATTCTTTGCGTTCTGTGATATCGCGGGCAATCCCTGTGGTGCCAATGACTTCGTTGGCTTCGTTAAAGATCGGCGTCTTGGTGGTCTCCACCCAATGTTCCTTGCCTGTGTAATCTGCTTGTTTTTCCTCAACATTTTTTTGCTTTTTCGTATTGATCACGACCAGGTCATCAGTACGGTAGGCCTTAGAAAATTTCTCACTCCAGATATCCTTGTCTGTTTTGCCAATGATATCCGCGGCTGTGAGCCCTGCAATTTTCTCAAACTGTCCATTGACTGCGATATAGCGGCTATCTCTATCCTTTAGCCACGCCATGTCTGGGATGTTATTCAAAATAGCCATCTGCTGAGACAAAGCTTCTCGCAGTACTTCATCTGCTTTTTTTCTTTCTGTGATATCCTGCACCGCGCCAACGATGCCAACAAGACGATTTTCCTTTTCATCCCAAATGGGATGGGTCGAAACGAATTCCCAGCGCATTTCCCCGTTTTTTGATATGGTTCGTATTTCAGATTTCACATCTTGATTATTGGCAAGAGCTTCCATATCCTGAATATCTTTTTCGACATCATCAGGATGCACATGCGCCGCCCAGCCCCCATGAGCAATATATTCTTCAAATGTGTACCCAGTCATTTTCTCGAAAGCGCCCGCCACCCAGACCAGATTGTTGCCGCCCTGTGCATCTATGCGCGTTTCAAATGTGTAATCTGTGCTCACTTTTGAAATGATGCTATAGCGTTCTTCGCTGGCGCGGGCAGTGACCAAAGCATTTCGAACCGTGCGCGCTGATAGATATTGTAGAATGGCGCCTAATGGAAAAACAACAAAACTAATCGCCCAGGTGGCAAATGGAGAACCTGAAAAATTGACAGTCAAGTACCCCTGAGTTTCTGCGTAGACCATGCATCCGCCTGTGAACAGGGAAAAGATGGCTACTCCAAGCGCTGCGCGTTCGCCTAGTAAAACTCCTGTAATGATGATGACAAGTGGATATCCCAGTAAATAGGCTTCGCCGCGAACTCCGCCCCCCGCTCCTGTGATGGCAGATATTGTGAAGAATAACCAGAATGCGGCCACCTGTCCTATGGATGCAAGGCGAACTTTCCCCTGCCTTAATAAAACGAGCAAAATAATATTAACTGTTTCACCAGCAATGCTTTGTGCCAGTGCACGGGGGAATTGATCTGGTAAATAGACAGCAATGATGGACATATAAAGTATGGGTACGAATATCAATGCCCATAAAATAATATGCAGTAAATAAGCCTGATGATCTTTGGCTTCATCTTGAAATTTTGGGGGAGAAAAAATACGTTTCAAACTGCTGGGTATCATTTTTATTTTTTCAGCCTGCGTGCGTCCCCATCCCGCATGGTCATGTTGATCGAATCCAAATGCTCCAATAAGGCCTGGGCATATTTACGTGAGGTATTTAATTTGTCACGTATCTCGCCCAAAGTGATCAGTCCATTTTGTGTGAGCATGCTGTGAATGATCTTTACCATTTCATTGTAATCTTTCGTAAGAAAGACCACGTCTGGTGAAACCGTAAAAAATTCTCCCATTTCGATCAATGCATTGAAGGCATCTTCGCCAATTTCAGCCTGACATTCTTTGACGCTCGGCGGCGCAAATGGACTTTGATCGAACTTGCGCTTCAATTCTTTAATTTTGGCCTGCTCGCTGGCCCCAAATTGGATTTCAAATCCCATGCGGGATACGGCTCCCCCGCCATCTGAAACCACTTTTTCACCGACAAGTTTTTTTATGACCGCGTTAAAGATGCGCGGTGAGACCTTGAGCTTGCTTTTTAATTCTTCACGCGGAATTCCACGCCTCAACGGAAATTGCTGATGATATGTATTGATCGTACCTTCCACGCGCAGGCGCAGATCATTCCAGTGGGGGAGCGCGATGATCAGCAGGTCGCTGATTATTTTTGGAGAGCCTTCCTCCAGTAAAACAAGTTGTCCAGTTTGTAGTAACTCTCCAAGCGCAGTCTCCGCAGTGGACGGTTCCAAGCGTGATTTTGTGACAACCTCTTTGATGCTTGCAGTGTTGGCAGCCAGTGCGGCTTCCAGAAGAATGTCTGATGGCGAGCCTTGAGCCAGTGATGCTAAAGATCTCAATATCTTTTCATCAAAACGTTTATGCCTGCCATTGGGTTGATGATCCACGATCGTTCCGCCGCCGAGGGTTTCACTGGGCGATGGACGGCGCAAAATATATCTATCTCCACGCACGGTGACAACGGGATCTCGTAATTCAAGTTGGATCCAGCCTTCTTCGCCTGGATTTAATTCTTCGGTATCGAGCAGGCGCACGGTGGCGATGGTTTCACTGGCGCCCACGAAAAATTTAACTTCGCTGGAATGTTTCAGTGTTGAGGAGGCATCTTTCAATAAGCGAAAATGCACATCCACGCGCCTCGTGGATTGGTATTGCCCTGTGTGAACCAGCACCTCGCCACGTTGGATCTTTGCTGTATCCACACCAGAGACGTTGACTGCGGTACGTGAACCAGGCGCGGCCACTTCTTCTTTTTTCTTGTGGATCTGCAAACCGCGAATCCGTCCCTGTTGGCCTGATGGCAGGATCTCCACTTCGTCGCCGAGTGAGAAATGTCCATCACTGAGTGTGCCAGTGACTACGGTGCCGAATCCGCTCATGCTGAAGACACGGTCAATTGGCAGGCGTGGACGGCTGAGATCGGGGCGTGCGGGTTTTTGTTCAAGGATGCTGCTGAGTTGTGCAACGAGCGTATCGAGCCCGATCTTATTTTGTGCAGAGACTCGGACAATGGGTGCGTTGCGCAGCACGGTGTTGCTCACAGCGGCGCGAATATCTATTTCAACAAGATCAAGCCAGGCTGAGTCTGAAGCGATGTCTGTTTTTGTCAGAACGATCAATCCAGCGGGAATCTGCAATAGATCCAAAATTGCGAGGTGTTCCCGTGTCTGCGGCATTACGCCTTCATCTGCGGCAATGACTAATAATGCCGCGTCGATTCCCCCGATGCCTGAGAGCATGTTCTCGATGAAGTCGCGATGACCAGGTACATCTACAATGCCGACTTCTTCGCCGTTGGGCAGGGTGAGCCAGCCGAAGCCAAGCTCAATGGTCATTTCGCGGGCTTGTTCTTCTTTGAGGCGGTCGGGATGTGTGCCCGTGAGCGCTGCGATAAGTGTGGATTTTCCGTGGTCTACATGACCTGCTGTGCCGATGACTCTCATGCTTTCAATTTAACCACACTTTGAAAACAAAACACAATTAACCCTAAATTTGCTTTTAATAACAAACTTGGCCGCAAAATTAATTTTGCGGCCAAGTTTGTTATTTTAAAACTATTTCTTCGTTGTCTTTTTTCCGTGCCCCATGATGCGTTGATAGGATGTCATCCATTCATGAACCACGTTCATTAATTCCTGTAATTGTTTTTCGCTGGCATCTGTGGTCTGGTGCATTTGATCCTGCAAGACCTGCGAGACATCCACAAGGGTAATGATGCGTTCATCAAACTTTTGCACGTCTTTGCGAATATCGCGGAAGGATTCTTCAGACGAGAGGCTGTAACCCGTCCAGCGTTTTTGGTCATCGGCTTTGAAGCTGACCCATTCCTGACGCAGGCGGTCTTCAGCGAGGCGCTGCATTTCGGTCACTTCGTTAATTCTGCGTTCAAGTTTTGTGTTCAACTCAAGATAGGTTTCCTGAGCCTTCTTTGCGCCGCGCAGGGCTTCATCCAAACTTTGGATATGCACATCCAGGTTGGCGGCGTCTTTTTGGAAGTCATCATACTTGCCCTTCCATTCCTTCCACGCTCGGTCACGGTCCAGCTGCGCAATCGATTGCTGGTCGAGGAACGCGGCTTGCGCTTGTTTGCGCTCAACTTCTGATGCCAATAGTTCTGCGAAGCGGGTTTCTATATTGCGAATACTGTCTGATTGGACGATGGTCTTTTCGCGGTTTTCATCGATGCGTTTGCGGATGGATGTGATCTCGCCCTGCACATCTGCAATGCGCTTCAGATCGTTCTTGCGGGTTTCGTCCATAGCTTGCAAAGAGTGGAGCACATCCTCGTTGGAGCGGGTGGCGGCTTCCACGGTTGTTTTGAAATCACTGATGTTGGTCAACATGCGTTGAATTTCATCGGAGCGTTCTTTTAATTGTTTTTTGAGTTCCTGCGTGCTGGTGGTTGCCGCGGTCTTGATCTGGGTGATCGCGTTGTTCAATTCGTCCAGCTCAATTTGTGCGCGCTTGGTGGCTTCCTTTTCAGTTTTCAAGCGTGTCTTTTCGTTCTCTTCGACCATTCGGGTGAGTTCGACGCGTTGCTTGCTGAGCGTATTTTCAAATTGATCCATGCGCTTCGCGGCGGGACCCACTTCTGTCACTTGTTTGCTGAGAGTTTTTATTTGCTTTGAGACCGCGTTCACAGAGGTCTCAAACGAAGACAAACGCTCACTTAATTTTTCGAGTGTGTCTTTATTCTGGCGTTGTTGTTTTTCAAGCCAGTCCAGACGCTTGACGATTTGTTCAAATTCCATGGGATTCTCCAAACAAGATTACTGTAAGTGTTCGTGCATGTTTTCAAAAAACGTCAGGCTTAACGCCTGACCTGCTGAATAAAATTATAGCACGCAGTGCCTACTGGCTGAGATGTTCAAAAAGCGCGGGAAGTTTGGACAGGAAAGGCTGCATCACCTGCGGAACCAGGCCGAGGATGAAAAGACCGATCACGCCTATCGTGAGCATGCCAGCCTGAATCCAGGACTCATTCCACGACCAGGCAGTTTTCTCTTCGGCCATGACGAAAACTGCCAGCGTGCGGAAGGCACTGACCAGCAATCCCAACAGACCTAGGAATACCCAAAAAGATGTGACCAACGATTGACTGGCGAGTTCCTGCCAGATGGCCAGCCGTGGTGGAAAGCCTGCCAAAAGTGGAAAACCTGTCATCGAAAGGTGAGCGAGGATAATGGCAATGACTGCCACGGGGTACTTGCGTGCCAAGCCTCTTATCTCACTGAATTGTAATGAGAAGGCTTCGCGTTTGATGACGGAAAGCCCAAGCGCCCAAACTGCCAGTTCTAATCCGCGGGGGATCAGAAGCAGGAAGGTTACATTCACAATTTCGGCAGATCTCAACCCCATGGCGAGGATGAGTAAGCCAGTTTCCGCGATGGCTGCATAGCCCATGATGCGGCCAATATGTTTTTGTGTAGCCGCAAATAAGCCTGCGCTTGCCACCATGATCACTCCAGCCAGTTGGATTGCTCCAGAAAGTTGGGGAGAGGTTCGTATCCATGTATAACGATCAAGAAAGCCAAGCGCAAAGATGACAGTGAAAGTGGGAAGCGCCCAAAGTAGAAAGCCCGTCACGTATGGGGAGGCTTCCTTGCCCAGCATGGGAATCCAGTTATAGAGCGGGAAGATGCCAAGGAGAAAGGCGAAACCCATGCCAAGCATGGCGCCTGCCTGCGTGGTTAGGCCAATGTCACCAGGGCTGGCTTCCACACCGGTAAGCATCCACCCTGCAAAAAGGATGAAGGGCATGGCCAGCGTTTGATAAATAATAAAGCGGATGACTCCACGCCCAGGTTTTTGATATTGCGGAACCAGCAGGGGAATCACCAGCATGGCCGCCATCTCGATCAACAAAGCTGCGTAAAGGAACGGTTCCACAGCGATGGATGCGGTCAATAGTGCGACGATTATTAATCCGAGTGATACGAAGCGATTTGCGATCCCTGATGCTTGTGTGCCGAAGAACCAAAGAGCGGCAAGACCATAAATGATAACGAGCAAAGTGCCGTCTGCGGTATTGAGGGAGAAATTGCGTCCGAATACCTGCACCGATGCAGATATTTTTATTGAGAGTGTGCTGATCAAAAGTGCTGTGTCAATGGGGAAGATCATCGCCACCAACGCAAGGACTGTGGCAACTGCTCCGCCCACAATGGCGGAGAGGCGTTCGGGCACGAAGAACAGGATCAAAGCTCCCGCCACCAGTGGAATTAAGATCCAAATGACAGGTGCGCTCATATTTGTTCCTCGTCCACATTTGTGGTGGAAGTTGAGCCTGCGGTCAGTAGGTATGAACCTACCAGCCCCAACCCGAGATTGGTAATGGCCAGCAAGCCTGCCACAAGAATGGAACTTTCAACGGCGGCATACATGATCTCGAAACCTGTCAGCATGGTCAGCAGGCCAAGGATCACGCGCAGAGTATCAGAGGTAAGGCCAAGATGAATAAGCCCTGTGCCGATTAACAGCAAACTGCCTGCGATCACTTGCAATCCCAAGCCTGGGATAATTGCTTCAATGCGTGGTGCAGCCCCAGCCGTGACAAAGACTACGATCATGATCAGGATGATCGAAAACCATTGTCCACGCTGGCCGAGAGGATCTTCTTTTTCTTCAAGTTCTGAGAGGCTTAAACGGGTCATGCCGAGTGCAGCAACGACCATCCAACCTGTCACCAGTTTGGCGGCGCCCATTGCAAATGGCAGGTGACGGGTGACCAGCCAGAAGGTGGCAAAGTATTGCACCGCCAAAGCGCTGAGTTGTATGCGCCAATCGCGGCTGATGAACATGGCACACGAAGCGGCAAGAATGAACGCCACCATGGCCCATGAAATAATATCCAATGCCATGCTTAAGGTGCTCCTTGTGTCAGTAATGAAATAAACAGGATAAGGAACAGTAATGTCCACATAATGCCGCCGTCTCCTTCGAGCGTGGCGATAATGGCCTGGCTTAATCTTCCGAAGTTCTGATAGATGCCCCAGAAGAATTCATAGATACTTCCAAAACGTGCGGAGCTGGGAGTCACCCAATGAGCACGGACAGGGTTGAGGATGCGAAAACGCGGTGTCGCCCAAACCAGCCCCACGGTTAAGAGAGAAGCGAGCAGGGCATGTACCCAGGCTCCAACTTTGATCGCACCGTCCCAGCCGATGAGTCCAAGTAAAACCTGCATCACGATCATCAGGATGATTCCGCTGGGATAGATGGTGTGCGTCCAGCCTGGTTGAGATTCGAGCGAATCACGTCCGCTGGGGCGCAGAGCATGGCGGACGAAACCCGCCGTTAATAATGCCTGAGCCGCAATTACGAATGGCGCGAAAAACGAAAGTGGATTTAACCACGCGCCCGCGGTCAGCGAAAATGGTAAGGTCGATAAACTGAATACGCCAACTAACATGGCGCGGTTAATCCAGGGATGTTGAACCGAAGAAAGGAAAAGTGCGCCGCCTGTCAGAATGAGCGCGCAGCCCCATGCAACCGCGCCGATCGAGTCGCCGCTTAATGCCGAGATCACGGAAAGCGCGGCAATGCCGATCACCCAAAACGGACGGCCATTCAATTCATCGGGCGCGCGCAGCCACATCCAACCGCCATACGTGGCCGCGATAATTGCCAGCGCCATCAGAACAGGTGTGAATGAGGAACTTAAACTTTCAGAAGGGACATGTGCCAGCAGTACCAAACTGGATGCCGCAGAGATAAATCGAAGCGATGTGCCAAAACCTCTGCGTAAATTTGAATCTGCTGAATACGGTAAATGAAGCGGCAGTACGCCAAGCCTCAACCCTGCCGCCGCAATTAGATACAGCCCTGATTGCGGGGAGATCGAAACAAAGTTAAACGCACTGCCTGTTGAAATGCCGATAATATTTGCCCATAGCAAAAGTCCACTGCCAAGCGCGCGCGTGGAAAATGCAATCACAACTTTCTCGTTGTTTGCAGGGCCATCTACTGAGCGTAATTGTGTGACCAGCTCTGTAATATCCAGCGCGGCCCACACCAGTAACAAGGTGAGTGGGTTGTCTGCGGTCACAGCCAGCAGGCCCAGCCCGCCAAGCGCAAGTGTGCCGGCCCAGGTATATGAATTCACAAAGACCGGGCGTGAAACCGCGGTCAACATGATCGCCAACACCAGCGCAGAGATACTGACCGCGTAGGGCCAGGAGAGCCCGTCTGCACGGAATGAAATCGGATTAATGAATAAAGTTTGGGGTTGCCACGCAGGCAGGGAAATGCCAAAGGGTGTTTGTGCAAGCCAGATAAACACACTCACCAAGGCAAGGATCGCGCCACCCACAGCTACCAACCAAGCATACCGCGCATCTGGCAGGTAAATTTTCAAGATCACAAGGGCGAGCGCCGTAATAAAGAATATCAGGCATGAAATGACGATCAACATAGCGCCCGCAATTGTATCAGTTTTATTGCCGGGTCACTTTCCCCTGCTGCTTTTGGTACAATTTCCTGCATGAATTTACAGCGAAGAAACATTGGAGGACGCCGATTCGGATTCTTCCTCATACCCATTTTTCTGATTGCCGCATGCGCCTCCTCTGCCGACCCGATAACTGTTCCATTTCCTACATCAGTTATTCCCACCCTGACGCCTTTTCAACCGCAGCCTGCAGGTAATGAAAACCCCTCGATCTCCCTTGTAACTCCCTTGTTGGAGCCTACGTACACACCCTATCCCACACGGTATGTGGTCTCTGAGTCTTTGCCAACGCCCATTCAACTCTTACCAAGCGGCGGCAGTACGGGGTTGACCATCAATAACCCGTTGACCGGCCTGCCAATGAGTGACCCATCCCTGTTGGAGCGGCGGCCGATGGTGATTAAAGTAGGCAATGCACCAGATTATGTCCGCCCACAATCAGGTCTCACGCTCGCCGATGTGGTCTTTGAATATTATATTGAGTGGGGAGAATCGCGCTTTATTGCCGTCATGTATGGAAATGACTCTTCCATGGTTGGCCCGGTGCGTTCGGGACGATATTTCGACGAGCATGTTGCACGCATGTACAATGCGTTTCTGATGTTCAAAGGCGCCGACCCGCGTGAGCTGACGTATTTGGAAAATAGCACCTTGAAGGATTTTCTTGTTATTGTTTACACCAATAATAGTACTTGTCCGCCCATCGTGATCGGCCCCTCCAGACGAGACAGTTACAACAACGCCTTCTTTGATACCACCCGCTGGGCGGCCTGTGCAGAAAAAAAGGGATTGGATAACTCACGTCGCCTCTTGAATGGCGGATTTTTCAGCGAGCAGCCTCCGCAAAGTGACCTTGCCGTTACTCGCATCTTTACACACTTTTCCAATCAAAGCTATAACTATTGGGAGTATGACCCTCTTACACGAAAATATTTCCGCTATCAGGAAGCCAATGACATTGAAAAGAACAGGCCCGAAGCCTACACTCCTCTCACTGACGCTGAAACAGGTCAGCATGTCACTGCGGATAATGTAGTTATGCTGTTCGTGCCGCACACATTTGGAAATCAATATGATGCCGATGATGAGGTCTATCACATCGATCTCGTGGACTTTGGCAATGCATACGTTTTTCGTGATGGGGTGGCCATTCCTGCCCAATGGAATCGCACCGATGAGAACCAGCCCATTTTGCTGACAGACCTATTGGGTAATCCCATTTACATGCACCCTGGCCGTACATTTTATGAAGTGCTCGGCGTAAACTCATCCTACACACAGAGCGGCACCGATTGGAAATTTTATTTTGCAACGCCATAAAGCCGCCAAATGAAATGGATTACAATACGCACATTCCCGTACACTGGAAGCCAATATGACCTTTGACCCTGCATTTCTTAGCAACTCCCTGCTTGTACTCACCGCATTTGGCGGCGCGTTCCTTGTCGCCTTGTGGGTCAGTCTCGTGGTGTGGACGTATCGTGATATTCGCAGCCGCGCCCGCGACCCATTGGTGCAGATACTCTCCGCTTTATTGGTGGCGGTATTGAATTTACCTGGTGCGCTGGTCTATCTAATCCTGCGTCCCACACGCACATTGGAAGAGGAATATCAACGCACTCTCGAAGAGGAAGCTTTACTTCAAGCATTGGAAGATCTTCCCTTGTGCCCTGGTTGTGAACGCCGTGTGAAAGATGACTGGCAGGTTTGCCCGAATTGCCACACAAAATTAAAGAAGTCCTGTCACAACTGCTCGAAGTTCATGGAACTGTCCTGGAATATTTGTCCATTTTGCGGCACGCCTGCGCCCGGTATGCGGGTTGAATCCACCAGTGTGGATGAGGCCTTGCGCGGTCTAAAGGTGGACAGCCATGATGGGGAAGTAAAGATCGAGTAAATTTTATCGATTTAAGGAGGATGCTATGAAGGAAGATCAGATCAAGGGATATTTTGCATTTACCGATAACGACCTGACCGCCAATCGTATGGGCAAGCTTTCAGACAAGCAAAACAAAAAATTAAAAGAGAATGATGATTTCGCCCAAAAATTTGTTTTGGGTATGTTCCTCATCTTTCTGTTGACAGGGCTTTTTATCGGCTACCGCGCTGTCACTCAAATGAACAATATCGGTTTGTGGGTGTGGACGGTTGTGCTGCTTTTGATCTCTGGCTGGTTTTTCCGTGGAGTACGCACCACCGTGGATAATACCGTGCTCAAAACACAGGGGATTGTAGAATTTGTAAAAGTTGAAAAAAAGACAGGCTCGCCCACAGATCCGTCCTCAAGCCGTATGACCGTCTCCAGCTATGAAATGCATGTGGCGGGCGATGTTTTTGGAAATGCAAACCCTGCCTTGATCGAGCACATGCAGGGTGACGAATACATTATCTATTTCACCAAAGCAACCAAACAGATCCTTTCCGTGGAATTTGTATCCAAGGGAAAATAAACACAGCAAGCGAGAGACGAACTTGAAAATCGAATCGATTACTTTTCATCAGATCAAGATGCCGCTTGTCTCCCCATTTGAGACATCATTTGGGCGCGAGACAGACCGCGAGTGCGTTATCGTTGAGATACAGTCTGAAGGGCTGACCGGGTATGGCGAATGTGTGGCCACACGTGACCCTGGCTACAATTATGAAACCACTGGCACCGCGATGCACATCCTCTCTGAGTTTGTGACTCCGCTGATCCTCGGTAAAGATGTGAAGGATGCGCTCGATTTTCAGGAGAAGGTCTCTGGCATTCGCGGACACCACCTTGCGAAAGCAGGCGTGGAAATGGCCTTGTGGGATCTGATCGGTAAGCGCGAAGGCAAGTCACTGCGCCAGTTGTTTGGCGGCACGCGTGAAAAAGTTGAGGTGGGGGTCTCGGTTGGGATTCAGGAATCAGCTCAAAGTTTGGTGCGAAGCGTGGCGGAGTATGTTGGGCAGGGCTATGCGCGGGTGAAGATCAAGATCAAACCTGGCAGAGATGTCGAAGATGCATCCGCCGTTCGACAGGAATTTCCAAATCTGCGTCTGCAAGTGGATGCGAATTCCGCATACACATTGGATGACGCGAACATTCTTAAGCCGTTGGATGCATTGAATTTATTGCTGATCGAACAGCCGTTATTCGAAGATGATATTTGGGATCATCACAAATTGCAGGAGCAATTTAATACGCCGATCTGTCTTGATGAAAGTGTGCTATCCCCGCGCCATGCGCGATATGCAATTGAGATGAAGGCCTGCCGCGTAATCAACATCAAAGCAGGCAGGCTGGGTGGGTTAAGCCAGGCGTTGATGGTGCATGATCTGTGCAATGAAAATAAATTGCCAGTCTGGTGCGGTGGCATGTTGGAGACGGGCATCGGACGCGCCTCGAATATTTCGCTCGCCACGCTTTCGAATTTTGTGCTACCCGGGGATATCTCTGCATCCGATCGTTATTACGCGCTTGATATCACCAACGAAAGATTTGTGCTGAATGCAGATTCAACCATCGATGTGCCGAGTGGTAATGGGTTGGGCGTTACCGTGAATGAAGACGCGTTGAAAAAATTCACGCTCTTGAAAAAATCTTTTATTGCAAATTCATAATATAAAAATTGTATTGAAGTTATTGTGATTCAAATGAACTCTAAAACCTATAATACGTGGCGTATGATTACCTCACGTATTTTTATTTTTGTTAGTGTACTTTCATTGGTTGCGTGCCAGCCCACGTTGTGGGGTGCGCCGCCTCCTCCTCCCACGTTAACTCAACCCACTGCAACACTCGCGCTATCTTTTTCTCCAACTTTTTCGCCCACGTTTACCCCCATGCCTCCCACGGCTGCGCCAACGCCGGTGGTGTTGAATGCCGCGCAAATTTGGGCCAGCCCATCGGTGCCTTCCTACTTGCGCCAGGTGTTTCAAAATTGGGGATTTCAAGTTTTAGCTGAAGAGCAGCAGTCTGCAAATTTATATCTTGATGTTGTCCAGCCTGTGCCTGGCGCCTTGCATGTCTCCACGTGGACATATGCTCTCGTTGCGCCGTTCCCAACGCTGGTGGATGATGTGACCACGCAGGATCTTCTGGCCGCCTGGCGCGCTTCCTCTCTGGGACCGTTTAGCGGGGTGCCGCTGCTCATGGAAGAATCCACGCTGGCAACTTTTACTGCCATTTTCGGCGAGCCTGCCGCAGGCGCTGTGCAAGTTGTGCCCGCAGACCAGTTGCTCGAAACCGCGTGGACTCAAATGCCCGCCTGGGCGATCATCCCCTTTGAGCAGATCCAGCCAAAGTGGAAAGTATTAATGGTCGATGGACAGTCTCCCATTCAAAAGGGATTTGATGCGTCCATTTATCCATTGATTGCTTCCTATCGTTTAATGTGTGTCAATCCATGTCAGGTGCCAAGCGACCCTGAGTTCTCTTTCCATAATTACGACCCCTCCAAATTGACCACGGTCATTCTCACGGGCGTAACTGCTTTGGTGCGCGCCACGGCCAAGACCATGGACGTAAAAGGGATCTTGTATCCTGCCGAAGCCATTCGCGATATGCTGCGTGAAGCCGATGTTCTTCATATTAATAATGAAGTCCCATTTTATGGCGGATGTCCGCCGCCAGATCCGAACCAGGCCAAACAGATATTTTGCAGCGCACCGCGGTACATGCAATTATTGACCGATATCGGCACAGACGTGGTGGAGCTTTCAGGCGATCACTTTGCAGATTACCATGAGATTGCCATGTACGAAACTCTTGATATCTATAAAGAATACAACATGCCATATTATGGCGGCGGTATCAATGTGGAAGAAGGCAAAAAACCGCTGTTGATGGAAGTGAACGGCAATAAGCTCATGTTCATCGGCTGTAACTACAAGACCGTTTATGCCAGTGCTACAGACACCATCCCTGGCGCCGTGCCCTGTGACTTTGACTACATGACCGAACAGATCGCGTATTATCGTTCGTTGGGGTATATGCCGATCGCCACCTACCAGTATCATGAATTTGATTCCCCTGAGGCACGCCCTCAACAAATTTTAGATTTCCGCCTCATGGCAGATGCGGGTGCAGTGATCGTCAGCGGCAGTCAAGCGCATGTGCCGCAGGTGATGGAGTTTTATCAGGACGCCTTCATTCACTATGGGCTTGGAAATTTATTCTTCGACCAGGTCAGTAAAACGGGACCCAAGATCACGCAGCGTGAATTTATCGACCGCCACGTGTTTTATGACGGCCAATACCTTGGCGTGGAATTGGTGACAACCTTCCTTGAAGACTACGCACGTCCACGCTATATGACAGAGGAAGAACGTATAAAATTCCTCACGTTATATTTTGACGAAAGCGGCTGGGATTTTTCGCAAGCTGGTCAATAAACTCAATAATAAAGTTTTCAACACAAAGCGCCATCGAAAAAATTCGATGGCGCTTTGTTATTTATAGCATGGATGATTCTGCTGAGCTATGCGTTTTGTATGCGCATGTAGAGCACCAGCCCAAGGATGGTCAACGCCACGCCCGCCATTCCCAATGGCCCTGGCCATGCGCCGCCCAGAAACAAGATCTCCCCAATTAAGGAGAAGACAACTTCGAGCGATTGCGTGGCGTCCACTGCGGCGATCTCGGAGGAGTTGCGGCTGAGGTGACGGGCATACAAAAATAATGTCGTGGCGATCACACCAGAGAAAAGCGCCACCAACGCCGTGCTGATCAACTGTCCGCTGGAGGGGGCGGGGGGAGATGTAAAAAGGAGGATCACTGCCCAAAACGGGAGCGAGCCCAAAGTCAGAAGAAGGACGCGGGCGAAGCCGTTATCCAAAATAGGATCTTGAATGTGCGGAATATTTTTGTGGTGCCCCATGCGCGCTTCCCAAACGAGTTGATTTCCAATTGGGTAGGCGAAGGCCGCGATCAAAACAGGCAGCGCGCTGTAGACCAAAGTTTTTGTGTCGGTCAATGAGACGTGTTCAATGTTGACCAGCGCGATGCCGATGAAGATCACACCGATCAACAACAAGCCTTTGGTTGGAACTTTTCTGCCGAAGAAAGTCAGCACGATCGGCGTGGCGAGGATCGTGGTTTGCCAGGTGGTGGCCATGATCCAGCCTGCGGCATAGCTTGCGCTAAAACTGATCAGCGCATAAAAAACACCGAAGCCGATACTGCCTGCAAAGATCCAAAACAGCCAGTGTTGTAAAAATATATTTTTAATTTCAACGAGTGCTTTTTTGCCCTGTGTGACCAGCAGGAGCAAAATCAAAAAGATAAGCATGAAGCCAAAACGCAGGCTGGCTGTCCATGCCCAGTGACCGCCTGCCAAACTCATGGCGCGGTTCAAAACGAATGTGCTGCTGAAAAATAAAGCCGCGATACTCCCGAGCGTGATCAGACGCGCCATATTATTTCGGGATCGGCAATGTGTAGCCGCCATCGACCACGATGGTTTGCCCCACGATCATCGCTGCGGCAGGCGAACATAAAAACGCCACGACCTCTGCAACTTCTTCTGGCGTGATCAAGCGGCCTGCGGGAACCTGCGCGATAAATTTTTGCAGGATGTTATCCTGCGCGCCCATCGATGCAAAGTGATTCAACGCTTCGGTCTCCACCACACCTGGTGACACGGTGTTGACATTGATGCCCTTCGAGATTAACTCGACACCCAGATAGCGGGTCAGCGATTCTAAAGCGGCTTTGCTTGCACCCACCACTACATAATCTGGCAGAACTCTGCTGGAACCCGCGCTCGAAATACTGACAATCTTTCCACCGCCGCGTTTTTCCATCAGCGCCGCGGCACGTTGCGCGGCAAATAATAAAGCGCGCGCGTTGATATTCATTGTCCAATCCCAGCCTTTGGGTTTCTGTTCGAGGGCGGGGCGGTTGTATCCCGAAGCCGCATTGTGGACGAGGATATCCAGCGCGCCGAATTCCTTTTCCACGGTGTCAAACATGCTGTTCAGGTCATCCAAATCACCAACATCCGCCTTGACCAGTAACGCACGGCGGCCAAACTTTTCCACTTCGCGCGCCGTCTCTTCAGCGGGAGCGCGGTTACGAAAGAAATTGATGACAACATCTGCGCCGTGCTGTGCGAAATGCAGTGCGATGGCTTTTCCAATTCCACGCCCCGAACCTGTGACGAGAGCGATCTTATTATCAAAATTCATGTGAGTAGTCCTCTTTTCTTCTTTAACCCAAAAAATAAAAGGTGAAAGAAGATATGTTATTTAATCAAAATAAATATTCAGATCCGAGCAGTCAAATCGATTCCCACAATTGGGACAACTAACTTTGCAATTCTTTTCGTGCATCTGGCTGCCGCATTTGTCGCAGATCCACACCCGCTTCTCGTTCCATTGTATCGGTTTGAAAAGCACAGGGTTGAATTTACCAATATTTTCCGCGCCCAATTTTTCAAGCGCCTGTATGACGATCTCTGCATCTTTTCTAAATTTCCCCACGTGAACTCCACGGCAAACATCAGGCCAGTCTTTCAGCCAGCGTATGCTGCGTCCATAGACCTTGATTGCGCCGTCATAATTTCTACGTGTAATGTGCAGGTAGGTAACCGATACTTGTAGAATCCCCTGATACAACTCGCGAATTTTCCCCGTCTCTTCCTTCCACGCCGCTTCCAACTCTTCATGCGCATCGAAGAATTTTCCATCATTAAATAATTTCATTCCCTCGATCGCCAGAGGATGCAGCATCCCTTCGCAATCTTTTATCTTTTCAACTTCACTCATCTGGTACTCTTCTTTCTTCTCTGCACTACTTCCCCAACTGCTCGTGCAGCTCCATCACTTCACGCACGCGCGCGCGCAAATTACCAGTCAACATTTGGATCGTGCCCATCGCCACTTCCACGCGGTCAGACATCAACTCGTAAAATGGTTCCTGATCGAGCCTGAATAATAACGTATCTTCCACGGCGCGGATGGTGGCACTGCGCGGCTCGGTATCCAGCAAGGCCAACTCACCAAAGACTGCGCGTTCTTCAAGAGTGTTCAACACACGCTCGCCATCGATCACGGCCACTTTGCCGTTGACGATGATGAACATGCTGCTGCCCTGTTCACCTTTTTCAACAATATTATTTCCTGCCATGATTTCGATCTCAGTGATGATCTCACTTAATTCCGCGAGCGCATCATCGGGTGTTGATTTGAATAAATTGACCGATCTCAGAATTAAAACTTTTTCAACAGTTGAGTGCATAGTCGTTTTACCTTTTTCTGTCATTGCGTACGTGCAAATTTTCAACCAGCCTTGCGCGTCTTTTGCAAGCTCCTGCAGCGAAACTTTTTCAGTGATCCCCAAACGTTTGCAGGCTTCGCTTCCCGTCACATCTTCGGCGAGCGGCAGAAGAATTTGTTTTGCGTCGCGCGGCAGGATCGTATCGAGTGTTTCGATCGCATACGGAATCTTGGCTTCATTGCGCTGGGTGATCACGCGCCGTGTATTTAGAATGGCTTTTCTATCATATACAAAAGACATCAAATGGAACAAGCGCTCGCGCACATGTTTCAACTCAATGCGGATCGCCTGCGCCGCAAGCCCCATCTCATCGTTTGATTCAATCTCCCGCAAAGCAGAATACAACACTCGTGCATCTTGCGCTTCCTTCTTAACCTGAGCCTGTATCTCGTCTTGGAAATTCGCCCCGCTGAATCCACACTCCGTCAACGCGGCGAGGACAGTTTCCCGCAGATCATTCTCAGGCGTGGATATTTTCCCGCTCAAGATGCGGATCGCATTCTCACCGCGGATGTTGCCAAATATCCGCGCCAACTTAATGCATGTGGACTTGGGCGTGCTCTCGTCATTAAACACGCTTTCCATGAATGGCAACGCAATGGTTCCGCCCGCTTGCAGGGCTTTGGCGGCGGCGTCTCGTGTGTGCGAATGAGACAGTGCATCGGTCACTTTGCGCCAGAGCGAGATACTTTTTGTTTTTCCCGCGGCAAGCAGGGCTTCGCGGCGGACATTGGTTGCATCATCATCCATTAACTTGAGCAGCACATCGTCAAAATCAGAGGAGCCGAATCTTCTAAGCGCTTGCGCGGCTAAAATGCGGTTACTGTCCAATGGGTGACTGGCTAGTTTTTCCAGCTTGTCTTTTGATAGGGAAACTCCCTGATCGCCGCCATATTTCAGTAAACCGACCAGTGCGCCAAAGGTATCGGCTGTGTTGCTTGAATTCAAATACGGCAGAATTAAATTGACATCGTCTGCGGTGAGGGAGGAGAAGGCTTGCACAGCGGCACTGCGTGTTTGAGGCACCTGCTCATTTTTGATGTGATCTGGCAAACTCTCGCGAGCCCGTTCTGGCTTGAGTCGTTCGATCCGCTCCAATACCGAAACGCGAACTTTTGATGAAGCATGTCCAAGCAGGGGTATCAATTCACTTTTGAGTTTGGGATGATTGATCTCTTCGAGTAAGTCCAATGAATAAATCACCGTGCCATCGTGTTGGCTTTTTAGACTCTTGAGCAGTATCTGCGTATTGATCTCTTCGACGTTGATCAACTCTTCGCGTTTGAATCTGCGTTTGTTGATCGCTTCGACTAGTTGTTTGGGATAGTAGCCTGCAAGCACAATGCTTAAGGTCAGCCAGACTGCGGCAAGCAGAATATATACAAATGAAAGTTGAATAACGTCAAATTTCAAAATGTTTGAAAGTAATACAAGTAATAACCCCGCAATACCGATCGCCGCAGGTTGGACGATGCCTTCGCCGATGGCACGTGCCTTGGCACGCAATGCGTCCGAGATGGGCTGATACAAAATGGACGAAGCCGATTGATCGAGCGTGAAGCCGAGTCCCTCGTTGTTAAATTTCCCTGCCACAGCAAACCAGAACAGGCCCAGGGTCCAGGAAGAAGCGAGCATGCCCACGCCTGCGAATCCGCTCATGGAGAGGATCAAGACCAAAGGCGTGGTCAACAGCCCAGCCCAGAGTCCATATTTGCTGATGATGCGGCCTGTTAAGAAGGTATCTGTAATGAAGCCGAGCAAGCCCACGAGACTGAAAAATCCACCGATGAAGCCTGCGTTATCGGCGGTGTTGGGAAATTGGACAGACGCCATGCTGTAGAAGATGGCATCCATGACGAAGTATGCGATGCGCCAAATGGCAGCGAGCGCGAAAACATAAATGATGTACCGATTGCGAAGGATGGCGCTGAGGGGTGGTTGTTCTGGCGGTGGGGGAGAGTCGATGGATTGTGCGGGTGGTTTTTTTCTGCCACGCAGGATGATGCTTTGAATGAAGAGCGCGATAAACATACATGCCGCGATGATGATGTACAGATTGACCGTTCCAATTCTGGCGGCGATCACGCCAGAGAACGGACCTGCGATAACGTACGATAACCATGAACCTGCATTGAGTAAACCGAATAAACGTTTGCCCTGCCGTACATCAAAGATATCTGCGGCGAGTGTCCAGAACGCGAGGACGGATAAATTAATAAGTGTTTGTGTCCAGATGGGCAGGGCAAGTGCCAGCCATTTGGATGGCGCAATGGCAAGCCCTGCGCGCAGCAGGAGTGTGGTGACTGCGATGAATAACAGCGTCAGCCACAGCCATTTTGCCAGCGAGACCCGCTCTGATATTTTTAGGAAGATGGCGGTAATGGTTGAAACAATAATGGCAATGCCAATGTACGTGAGCGGAATTGCAGACGCGTCCCAATACTCAAGGAACAACGGCATCGAAGCCGTTTGCGCAAAAAGCATGGCCGCACCAACGAAGAAATATTGCGCCAGCATGAGATAGACCGTGCGGCGTTCGTCTGAGCGGATGTTGAGGATGGTATCGAGTCTATTTAGCATATTTGGAGGGTTTTGGTAGTATATCATGCGGGTTTCATTCGAATGGTAAAATTCATTTATATGTGGAAACGATTGGAAGATAAACGCTGGAGTCTGGTTCTTTCATTATTTGCGCTGGCGGCGATGGTGTTTTTGGTCAGCGCCTTGCGTGATATGAGTTTTCGTCCAGCCCAGCCTTTGGGGAGTTCTGAAACTGAGAAAGCCCAATTTATAGAAGTTGCCACTTCGATCATTGAAATTATTGAGATCCCTTTCTGGAAACATATGATGTTCTGGGGCGGGATGTTTATTTTGGTGCTTGTTGTTGCATCTCTGTTGACTCCTGAAATGCGCAAACGTTTGATCATGGGGTTTTTACGGCTGGCCGTCTTTGCGTTGGTCGTTCTTTACATCGTCAAGCACGACCCCGAACTGCTCACGAATTTATTTCCAGATTTCACCCAGGCAAATGCTGCGGTCTCGTCATCACCCACGGATGCGGCAACTGCGCCCGTCTTTGAACCTCCGCAAGTCTCGAACATTCTGATCTATGTGATCGGGTTTGTGGTTCTGCTGATCGTGGCATTTATTTTTTGGAAGTTGATCGGCTGGTGGGGAAGGGTGAAGAAGGAACTTGCCGCGGCGCGTCAGCCAATGACCGAGATCGCGGCCATTGTGCGTTCCTCTTTGAAAGAAATTGCTTCTGGAGAAAATTCAACCAACGCGATTATCCGTTGTTATGAGCAAATGAGTTATGCCGTGGATGAAAAGCGCGGCTTGCGGCGTGATTTTGCAATGACCGTTTCTGAATTCGCGGAGCGCCTTGAACGTGCAGGTCTGCCGCATGAGCCCGTGCAAAGACTCACGCGCCTGTTTGAGTCAGTGCGCTACGGCGCTGGAAAGACAGCTCCGCGTGATGTGGATGAAGCGGTTGTCTGTTTGAATGCCATTCTGAAATATTGCGGAGAAAAAGCGTGAAGCAGCGTCAGATTTTTTTGATCGTCTTTGCAGTTGTTTTGGCGGCAGTCTTTTCATTCATGTTGCGCGACACCATTCGCGAATTCATTATTTTGCCGCTGGCTTATATTTGGTGGCTGCTCACTCTTTATTACCACACCGTGCCGCAATTGGTTCTCTGGGCGGTCATGGTGTTCCTCGTATTCATGGCCGCATTGAAAAGTACCTTTGTGCTGCCTGCTCCGCGTCCCTTGCGCTGGATCAAGAAAAAAACCGTCGTCAGCCCCGTGGAGAGTCTGGCTGTGTTGTTGGGTAAATCAAAACAGGGCATCTATTACAAGTGGATGATCGCACATCGGCTGGGCAAGTTGACGCGTGAAATGCTCGACCAGCGCGAAGGACGTCCTGAACAATTAGGGTATACACGCCTCACTGGCCGTGATTGGGAACCAAGCAAGGAAGTAACTACTTATCTGGAGATCGGCTTGAACGGTTCGTTTGCAGATTTTCCCCAGCCGCGTTGGACGCGTCCGCAGCCCACGCCGCTGGATCTTGATCCACAGAACGTGATCGAATATCTTGAATCTGAAATGGAGATAAACCGAAATGGAAATCGCTAAGGTTTCGGCACTAAGCAAGGACGTTATCACCGAAGTAGAACGTGCCGTCATTGGCAAACGTGATCTGCTCGAGAACATCATGGCCGCCACTCTCGCAGGTGGGCATATCCTGCTCGAGGATTTTCCAGGCTTGGGCAAAACATTGATCGCCCGCAGTTTTGCATCCACACTGGGTTTGGATTTCAAGCGTATTCAATTTACGCCTGATCTTCTGCCTGGTGATATTACGGGTGGTTATATTTTCAACAGAACAAAAAATAAATTTGAATTGCGTCAGGGTCCCGTCTTCACCAATATTCTATTGGCCGATGAGATCAACCGCGCTTCTCCGAAAACACAATCTGCGTTGCTCGAAGCCATGCAAGAGGGACAGGTCACATTGGAAGGGGAGAGCCTGCCTTTGCCCGAACCTTTTGTAGTGATCGCCACGCAAAACCCGATCGAATACGAAGGCACATTTCCCTTGCCCGAAGCGCAACTGGATCGTTTCATGATCAAGCTCGCGGTGGGCTACCCAAGCCTTGAAGAAGAAAAAGAAATTTTGCAGCGCCGCCGTCAACGCAAACAGGATGAACTCACTTTGCGTGTGATCGCCAAGCCAAAACAAATTCTTGAAATGCGCGCCGCACTCGAAGAAGTGCATGTGGATGCGGATCTCGAAAGTTATATTTCCGCACTCGTGCATGCCACACGCCTCGACCGCCGCGTGTCTGTGGGTGCGAGTCCGCGCGGCTCGCTGGCGTTCCTCAAAATGGCGCGCGCCTACGCCGTGCTTGCGGGCCGAGATTTCGTCCTGCCCGATGACATCAAACGCTTTGCCGTGCCTGTGCTCAGTCATCGTATTTTGCTGCAACCCGAATATTGGATGTCGCAGCAAGTGAACGGCGAAGTCATCCGCGATGTTCTCGCACACACTCCCGTGCCCGTCATTCGATAAATAGGAAGTTGGGCAACTTACTGCCCAACCATTTATGCAGCGCTTCCTTTTTCTTTCCACCATCGTTTACACACTTCTGCTTGCCGGGCTGATCACATTGCGCGGCGAGTTGATCGCGCTTGCCATTCCGCTCGTCATCTATTTGCTCTTCGCATTTTGGAACGCGCCCGAAGCATTGAATATCGAGATCGAACGAAAGATATCCAACGACCGCTCCGCGCCTGGCGCAGATGTTGTCATCACGTTGACGATAAAAAATCTTGGCGGCAATATCGATGAATTTCTGCTCGAAGACAAGATCGCCTCTCATTTGACTGTGCGCTTCGGTTCGCCCCGCCACCTGCTTCGGCTTCCGAAAGGCAGCACCCACACTGTGGCATACACCATCGCAGGCCCGCGCGGCACATATAATTTTGACTCCGTGCATATTGAAGCTAGTGACCCGCTTGGGCTGATCAACATTAAACAGATCATCTCCGCCACGGGACAATTATTGGTCTTCCCCGATGTACGCAAATTAAAATTTGTCACCATTCGTCCACGCAGAACACGAGTCTACGCTGGGTCCATTCCCGCACGCGCAGGCGGCGCAGGCACTGAGTTCTTCGGCGTGCGCGAATATCAGGCAGGCGATTCTCCACGCTCGATCAACTGGCACGCCAGCGCCCGCCATGCGGAAACTTTATACTCAAATGAATTTCAACAGGAACGCGTGGCAGATGTCGGCATTGTGTTGGATGCGCGTGAACGTGCGAATATATTCCACGGCGCAAACTCGATCTTTGAACATTCTGTCGCGGCGGCTGCGGCATTGTCTGATGCGTTCATTTCGCAGGGCAACCGTGTGGGCATGTTGATCTATGGCAGTTATCTCAGCTGGACATTGCCCGAATATGGAAAAGTACAGCGTGAACGCATGATGCAATCGCTTGCACGTGCTGTTGTGGGGGAGAGTTCTGTATTTTCAGGGCTTGAGCATCTCTCCGCGCGTATGTTCCCGCCAGAGACGCAGATCGTGCTGGTGAGCTCGCTGGTGAATGATGATCTGCGAGTCATGATCCAATTGCGCGCACGCGGATATCAGGTGATGGTGGTCAGCCCAGACCCTGTCAAATTTGAAGTTGGATTTTTGTCCCCATCCAGTGATGTTGAGCTGGCTTCACGTGTCATTCGCATGGAGCGTGATCTTTTGATCCGTAAACTTGAACGCGCGGGCATCCAGGTCATAGAGTGGGATGTGTCGAGGCCGTTTGATCAGGCTGTCGGTCCCGCCTTGATGCGGCCGCACGTTTCCACTTCCAGGAGAATGTAGTGACATTAATCGCTCTCGTACTCAGTATTATTTTAAGCACAGGCTCGCTGGCCTGGGGCTATGCCGAAGTTGGACTGATGTTTGTTACGCGCTGGTCGCTGATCTTTGGCGCGCTGTGGCTTTTCGCAGTCTGGCAAAATTGGAAATGGTTTGCATCTGTGGGATTGTTCGCTTCAATGCTTGCCGCCGCTTTTGGGCTGTGGGCGGGCTTTACCCCAGGCTGGATGATCGCCAGCGGAATTTTTTCCCTCTTCGCCTGGGACATGACAGACTTTCGCCGCCGACAGAAATTCATCGCCGCAGACGATGACTCACGCGGCATGGAGCGCCGTCACATTGCACGGGTCAGTATGCTGATTGCGGCAGGGTTATTCCTTGCAACGATCGCCACTTTATTACAGGTACGCTTTACATTTGAATGGGGTGTTTTTCTTGTAGCGGTAGCTGTGCTGGGGCTGATGCAGTTATTTGTATGGTTTCAGAAAAAATAATCAATAGGCAAATCATAATTTTTACAGCTTATTTTGGGGGAACAAAAACTTGAATTTCTCATGATATTAAGAGTTTTATCTGCCATGCTTTATGTCTGGCTGGGGTATTACATTCGACCTTGCAGTTTTGTAAGCAGAGTGCTATTCTCCTACTGAAATTAATAAAGATATTCTGAACACTTGGAGGAATTGCATGTTCAAAAACAAGATCAAATTTGTATCTGTTTTTCTAATTATCACCTTTTCCCTGATGACCAGTCTGGCTTATCCATCTCGTGTGCTTGCGGATGATGGCCTCCCTCCGATCGATTCAACACCGGAGGTGATAGGTGCAGACCTGCCAGTTACAGAAGAAGCCGTGGTTCTGGAAGAGATAACCCTCACCAATTCTGTGGTGGAAATTGTTGAAGCTATGGATGAAGCAGGGGCCGTACTGATTGACGGGGAAGGTAATTCGATTTCATTGGCTTCTGAAGCTGCGCTTGAGTTATTGACAGTTCCAGATCCCTATATCGTTCGTAGTGGTGTTACCTATCGTTTCCTTCCTGTTGGCGGGTGCGCGGCTTTCCCAGGCGACCCAAATTGTACAGAGTCTGCCACTCCAATTCAAACGGCAATTGATTTCTCTGTTAATGGCGAAACCGTTTTTGTGGACCCCGGCACTTATGTTGAACAGTTGGAGATCTCTAAAAATATCGTTTTGCAGGCTACTGCGCCAGGTGCGATCATTAAATCTCCAGATGTGTTGACCGATTTTTTTCTCAGCGGGGCAAATAAAAACTATCCGATTGTGTATGTGCATGACACTGCCGATGCGTCCATTGTTGGATTTACCATTGACGGAGATGGTAATGGCAATGGCAACTATCGATTTGATGGAATTGGTTTTTTCAATGCTGGTGGAACCATTCAGGGAAATACCATTCAAAACATTTCCGACACACCATTCTCTGGGACTCAGCATGGTGTGGGAATTTTTGTTTATGCCACTGATGGCGGGCCGCATACCATTATTATTGATGGTAATGTGATCGAAGATTATCAGAAAAATGGCATGACGGTAGCGGGGAATGGGGTTACTGCTGAAATCACAGATAATACTGTCACCGGCGCAGGCCCCACAACGGTTATCGCGCAGAATGGTATCCAGGTCTCTGGCGGTGCAGATGCGTTGATACAGGGAAATACGGTTACTGGAAATGTGTATACACTTCCAGCTGCTTCCTCGACCGGTATTCTGTTTTTCGGCCCTGATGACGTGGAGATCGTAGATAATCACCTTGATGGAAATGATGTTAACGCATACATTACCGGTGCTGGAACTGCGGAAGTAACCGGGAATACAATTTTGAATGGCATCTGGGATGGAGTTTGGATTGAAAATTCTGGCCCAACTACGATAACGGGTAATACCTTCTCAGGAAATGCTGAAGGCGTTGGTTTGTGGAACGACATGATTGATATGACAACTGTTCATATCAATGGAAATATTTTCGCTGGCAACGGCCTTGGCGTTGCTAATTACGATACCGTGGACGTGGATGCGACTGGTAATTTTTGGGGTTGCCCCGCTGGGCCAGATGATCTGGCCTGTGATCAGGTGACTGACTACGTTATCTACGATCCATGGCTGGTTGAAAATCCCTTTGTTGTTGCCCCTGTCGTTGGTGGAAGCAACACAGAGACTCGTTATCAGGCAACTTCTTCTGATTTTATTATTCCAGTGACTGGCGGTGAGTTGACCGAGATCAGCTGCGCGGCTGAATCTGTGACCTTGCTGCTTGACGGGCAGATCGAAGTTGTATTTACTGGGCTGTGCGGTCACGAAGTGGCATTCGAATTGCTGACAGATCAATCATTGCCAGGCAAGTTGGATGGCGACGGCAAGCTCCTCTTTGGTTTGAGCATATCCATATACAAAGATGGAACATCTGTGGGTGAGTTGCCAGTAAATGCAAATGTGACCATTTCCTATCCCCAGCTCGGAACTGCTATGGAATGGAATGCGGCTAACGGTGCCTGGCAGGAAATTCAAGGCACAGAAGCTGATGGCCAGGTTAAGGTGGATGCAGGTTCTGGTACCTATATCTTGCTTGAAAAATAATTTCGTATGATGAAAAGCCCGCCCTGAAAAAGGGCGGGCTTTTTGATTTATAAATTCAGAATCCAAATTTTTGTTTCAGCAGGGTTTTTGTGATGGATGATCTTTAAGTGTGAAAACTCTGGCAGTAAAAATAATTTGGGGTATTCCCGTTTACGCCGCCAATAGGTTTTGAACAGCCAATGAAAGAGAGATTCTTCGGACCATAACTTCAAGTGAGTCCAAAAATTTTCACGATTGCCATTCCATAATTCTTCTTGAAAGACCGACCTTCGAATCGTGCGGGTTAACATCCGCCAGAAGACAATGTGGAAGGGATAATCCAGCCAGATAATCATTTCGGCGCGCTTCCAGATAAAGTCGCGCACCACGCTGTAATTTCCCGCCACGACCCAGCTTTTTGCGCTGGTCGCTTTCTCCACCCGTTGACGAAGTACATCGTCAGGCGCTTCCACCCAATTGGGCTCCCAATGTAAGGCATCTAATTCAATAAAGTCCGCGCCGATCTTTTTGGCAAGTTGACTTGCCAGCGTGGATTTGCCCGATGAAGTTGTGCCAACGACAACAATGCGGTGATAAGGGAATGTGTTCATAGTGCGGGATTATAATTTGACAATCATCAATCTAAAATCCAAAATGAGGTTTCCATGTTTGATCTTCCTGATAATGAAATTCTCCCGCTCTCCAAAGAACATGTCTTCTGGACGTGGTCTGCGCAAGCCAAAGTAAACCCGATTGCCATCAAGTGCGCCAAGGGCGTCTATTTTTGGGACGTGGACGATAAACGCTATCTCGATTTCAACTCAATGACGATGTGCGTCAATATCGGCCACGGAAATGAACGGGTCATCAAGGCCATGCAAGATCAGGCCGCAGAGTTGCCGTATGCCGCACCAGGCATGACCACCAAGATCCGCGCGTTGGCGAGCAAGGCTGTAGCCGAAATTACTCCGCAGGGCGCGTTGACCAAAGTCCTCTTCACTCTCGGCGGTGCGGATGCGAATGAGAATGCCATAAAACTCGCACGCGGATATACCAAGCGTCACAAAATTCTTTCCCGTTATCGTTCCTATCACGGCGCGAGTGCAGGAGCAATGGCCGCCACGGGCGATCCGCGGCGGGTGGGTTGGGAGCCGAACTTAATGACGGGTGTGGTGCATTTTCTCGACCCGTATCGTTATCGCTCCACATTCCATCGCATGAATCCTGATATTTCAGAAGCAGAATTCACGCAGGATTATCTTAATCATCTCGAAGAAATTATTTTGTATGAAGGTCCCGAATCCATTGCGGGTATTCTGATGGAATCGGTGACGGGCACGAACGGCATTATCATCCCGCCACAGGGTTACATGCAAGGCGTGCGCGCACTGTGTGATAAATACGGCATCGTGATGATCGCCGATGAGGTCATGAGCGGATTTGGCCGCACGGGAAAAATGTTTGCGATTGAGCATTGGGATGTTGTGCCCGATATGATTACGATGGCAAAGGGACTCACGTCTGCGTATGCGCCGTTGGGGGCGGTGGCGATGAAGCCTGAAATTGCGGCGGCGTTTGATGAACATGCCTTTGAAAGCGGGTTGACCTACACCTCGCATCCGATTTCGTTGGCGGCGGCTGTGGCGAATATCAGCGTGATGAAAGAAGATAAACTCGTTGAACATTCCGCTGGCATGGGCGTGGTCTTGCGCAAGATGTTGACCGATCTCGGCGAAGCACATCCGTCTATTGGTGAAGTGCGTAATATTGGTTTGTTTGGAATTATTGAGTTGGTCAAAGACCGCAAGACCAAAGAGCCGATGGCGCCGTGGAATGGCTCATCCCCTGAGATGGCCGCGCTGAAAAAATATTACACCGATCACGGTCTGTTTCTTTATACCCACTGGCATACCGTGTTGATCATTCCGCCGTTGATTATCACCGAAGCAGAACTAAAAGAGGGCATGGATATTTTGGATAAGGCGCTGGAAATTACAGATAAAGCTGTGAAGTAAAAATAAAACGCGGACTTTAGTCCGCGTTTTTTATTTTGGCAATTCAATGATAAACGTTGTACCTTTGCCAATTTCACTTTGCGCTTCGATCGTGCCGTGATGGGCGAGGATGAGTTGTTTTGCAATCGCAAGCCCAAGCCCACTGTTGACTCTTTCAGCGCGGGATTTATCGCCGCGCCAGAATCTATCGAAGATAAAGGGGATATCCTCCGCAGGGATGCCTGTGCCTGTATCCCGAACAGTGATTCGCACCCCGCCGTTACTTGATTCCGTTTCGAGAGAAATTGTCCCCGCTTGTGGTGTGTGACGGATGGCGTTGGACATTAAATTGGATAATACTTGATTCAGGCGGTCATAGTCTGCGGTGAGTTCTTTATCAGGGTTGGTGATTTTGGTTTGCAGGTCAATGCCGAGGGATGCGGCTTGAGAAGAAAAACTTGTAGTGAGGTCATGCATCAGATCGGCAAGCAGGAAGCGGGTGGGATGAAGCGGTAACTGCCCTGCTTCCGCTAGAGAAAGAGTCTGTAAATCATTCACGAGGCGGGCGAGCAATTTGGTTTCATCCAAGGTGTTGTTGATGTGTTCGGGGCTTGGCTGGTAAATGCCGTCGATGATGCCTTCGAGATTGCCCTGGATAATATGAAGCGGCGTGCGCAGTTCGTGGGCAATATCGGCGGTGAGATTGCGGCGCTGCTGCTCGGCGCGTTCGAGTTCGACGATCATTTTGTTGAAGCGTTTTATCAGCTCGTGAAATTGCGGTGAATTATCTTCGGGGACGCGCACAGAGAGATCACCTTCAGCAACCGAGTCGATGGCGTCAAAAATATGTTTCAGTGGCCTGCCGAAGCGGGCGTATAAAGTGACGACTGTGATGAGTGCGAGCACAACCACGGCAAATGGTGCGCCGCACACGAGCAACCATATATTTCTAACCCCCGAATATTCTGAGAAGATCAGGTACAGAACGGCGGCGGTGCCCCCAATAAAAAGCAGGATGAAACTGAAAAAGAAAATCGCAAATGGGAAAAATCGGCGACCACCGCGCCAGCGACGGGATGGGGGAGAGTCTGAGGAGTTATGGTGATTGTGCATCATCAGTTATTTTTCAATGAAACGATAGCCGATGCCATAGACTGTTTCGATGGACAGGCGGTCTGTTTCGGCTTCAAGTTTTTTGCGGAGATTCTTGATGTGCGAGTCTACACTGCGGTCTATGCTGGATGCGGCTCCGTGCAGGTCTTCGAGCAATTGCTCGCGGGTGAGGGTTTGACCTGGGCGGCTGGCGAGAATGAAAAGCAATTTGAATTCGTTTGGCGTGAGTTTGATGGGATTGCCATTGAATGTGACGGAATGTTTTTCTGTGTCAATTTCAAGTGCGCCAATGCGGATGATGGATGGCAATTTAATACCTCCGCGTGTTCTGCGCAGAAGCGCACGCACGCGGGCAACGAGCGCGCGCGGAGAAAATGGTTTGG